>CAYOLM010000054.1:0-7691 GCA_964404785.1 uncultured Mizugakiibacter sp. | reverse complement strand
GACGGGGTGTCGCCCACGGCATCACCGTTGGGCGTCAGAATGCAGCAAGGCCGAGTAAGATCAGTAATAGCAAGCCGATCAATGCCAAATATACGTTCATGTCACCGGACTGCAGGCCTGCCAGCTTTTCCGAGAGTCTGCGTACTCTGCGCAGCACTGGCCCAAACAACCAGGTCTCGAAAATCGGGGTCATCTGCTGATCGAAACGGATACGGTGCACAAAATACTCGTTTTCGATATGCTCATGCCGCATATCTGTTCGTGGCCGATACACGAAGCTATACAGTACCCTCATGGCGTGTGCAAAGGTCAAGGCGGTCGTTGCCGCCCGCGGTGAAGCGGGTTCTCCACCATACCAAACGGCTACACGACGCACTCCATAGCGTTTGCGTGCCAGCCACAGCAACAGTAGTGGCAACAGGGCTAGTAACGGGCCGATCACCACCAGCATGCTGGGTGAAATGAATGCAAACCCAGCTGACAAGGGTACCAGTAATAGACCATGCACCATCTTGCTAGCGGCATCCACAGTGAACCATTGATGGGCCACCAGGCCGAGCCGTGGTAGCCACCATGGCATTCCCACCGCAAATAACAACACCAATGTTCCCAGCATGCCGCACAGCCATGCATACACTCTGGGTACCGGAGTAGTCTGCAAATCACGCGCCCTCCCCTGCAATCCCAGGCCCAAAACTTTTACGAATGTGGCCAGTGCCAAGGCCACGGTCAAGGCCAAGGCGACCCCTCCCAAAGCCAGTCCCAGGCGCCCTGCCAATGCCGGCATATGTTTGCCCTGAAAAAGGGTCTGAAAAGCAAACCATTCGCCAACAAATCCAGCCTGTGGCGGCATACCGGCCAGACTCATGCCGGCAAATACCATCCCCAGACCAAACGGCCATGAACTGACTCGCAACAATCCTGCAGGGTGCAGGCGATAGCTACCTTGCGCACGGTGTACCGCATCGGCCCCCAGCAACATCGTCCCCTTAGCAAGGCTGTGCCCAGCCAGAAATACCAAGCCAACTAACCAGGCCATACCGGCCAAAGATGGTAAACCGGCACTGCGAAACAAAACGGCAGCGGCTAATACCAAAGTGGCGATAGCGGCATTTTCAGCGGTGGAAAAGCCTAGTAACACGCGCCAATCACGAGCTTGCAATGCATACAGTGCAGCAAGAATCGCGCTAAGCCCAGCCAATCCCATAGTCAGCAAGCCCAGGTCTAAACTGGTTGGCAACCAGCGCAGCAATAAGCGTGCGAGGGCGTACCAGGCAGCATTCAGCACCAATCCCGAAAGTAGCGCTCCGCTGGCCCCACTGCCACTGGCATAGGCGCCACCAAACCATTCATAGAATGGCAACAAGCCCAGCTTGGCACCGAATCCAATGAGCGCCAGCACCCCGACCAGAAAGGCCAGACCGGCACCCATGGATGCAGCCGCTGCAGTGAAACCCGACAAATTCATCGAGCCCCCGGCATGCGCAGCAAGCAGCAGCCAGGCAGCGATCAGAGCAACCGCACCAACCTCTAGCATTGCCAGCATACGCAATACCGAGCGACCATCATCCCCAGGATCCTGAAGATGATCGGCATGCAGCATCAAGCCACCGCCCAGACTCATTACTTCCCAGGCAATCAGAAAACCGACGCCGCTATCCAGACCAAATACGCCCAGGGCGCCCAATAGGGCCGAACTGGCTCCTAAACTCCAGACCCGGGGTGACGCACCGGGACTGGCAGGCACCCCGGCAAAAGCCGCCGGTAGCGATCCGAACAGCACCAACCACTGTGCAGCGCCATCCAGGCCAAAGCGGGATACACCCGGCAAACTAAGTAGTGCAGTACCCTGCCAGAGAGCCCAGCCACAGGCCATGGCAATGGCTGCGGCACCCACACCAATGCCAGCGCGCAAACTCCGCGGCCAAGGCCATACCGGGGCCAGCAATAGCGTGCCCAGCCAAACCAGTACTCCCAGAGCAAATAATTGGCTCACGGCAGTCTCCCGGCATGCACACTTTGGCTCGATCGGCCCACCAGCAAGAGCAACGCGTGGATGATAGCAGCCGGGTTGGGTGGACAGCCGGGCAAATACACATCGACAGGCATCTCTGCATCCAGACCATGTCCACAGGTGTAGCCACCCTCGGCGATACCGCCACTTACAGCACAGGTACCAACCGCCATGACCCAACGCGGTTCGGGCATGGCGTCCCAGGTTGCGCGCAGCGGGCCCAGCATCGACCGAGTCAGCGATCCTGTTACCAACAGCAGATCGGCAGAACGTGGCGAAGCCGTAAAGAAGATGCCCAAGCGGTGCAAGTTGTAGAACGGATTATTCAAAGCCTGCAACTCTGACTCACATCCTCCACAAGACCCGGCATCTATATGCCGAATATGTAGGCTACGCTGGAAGCGGGACTGGATACGCTGGCCGAGTTCTGTCGCTTCAGGAGTCTGCAAGGCGGCCTGCCAACGCAAGTCATCACGATTTCGAACTCCTAATGCCCAGTTATCAGTGGCTTGCAGAATGGGTTCGGGACAGACCTCCACACACCGCTGGCAGGTGATGCAACGGCCGTAGTCAATGACGATACCCGATTCAGACGTATTTTCCTGACGTTCAATGGCCTGGGTAGGACAAACCTCTATGCAGGCTTCGCAACCTTCTGCACAGGCCCCATCCAAGACCCTTGGCACACCCAAAACACCCTGCTGACCATGATTATCCCCCGCTTTTGGCCAATCGGTGCTAGCCGATCCCTTGCGTAATCCAAACAGTGTCCAAAGAGCCATGCTAATACCTCAGCGATCGCAACCGGCCACCGACAGCCCGAAACTGGCTTCGTTGATGGCATAGTCCATCATGTTGCTGTCGTGCACGGTGAATGGGAATACTCGCCAGTTCGAATACGACGGCGATTTTATTTTGACCCGCTGCAGACGAGCCTGCTGGTTCAGATGCACGACATAGAACAGCGATCCACGTGGCGACTCGGCCCAGCCCAGTCCAATACTGCCCGGCTCCGCAACACAGGGGCAACAAACTTCACCGGAGACCAGCCGATCGACCGCGCGTCTAACCAGGGTAAAACTATGCCGTAACTCGATGGCACGAACTTCGGCACGGGCTTGAGCATCACCGGCTTCGCGGAGTGCAATCTCAGGGGCCAGCGCTACGTAGTCAGCGTAAGAATGATCACGTCGCAAATCACGCTCCAGACCTGAAGCTCGCTCAATCGGTCCGGTTGCCCCTTTGTCGAAAGCAACCTGATGCGAGAGAACTCCGGTCGTTTGCAGACGATCGATGTAGCTGCTGGTATCCGCCAGCATGTCGAGATAATGCCGAGTTTCCTTTTCGATAGCGCCCAGCTGTTCAACAAAATTATCCGGCAATAGCAGATCACGCCGGAGCCCGCCGGGGGTGAGAATATTCATCGGTAACCGGCTGCCACAAATCCGGGCGAGTAATTGCTTGGTCTGTTCTTCCAGCCAGCGCCCTTGGGCCTGGCCAACCTTGAGAGTAGTGGCATCGGCAAGGAGCCCGAAATAATGCTGATGGTTATAGATACGTTCCAGTTCAGCCAGTAAACAACGCCACGCCAGTGCACGCGGTGGTGGCTCACATTGGGCCGCATCCTCAATGGCCTGACAGTAAGCCAGTGCATGAGCCAGACTCGCGGTTGCGGAGACCCGTTCAGCCACAACTACACCGGCTTCAGGAGGCAGACCCTGAAAACGCCTTTCCATACCGCGATGTTTCAGGAATAAGCGCGGTTGGTAACGAATAATGCGCTCGCCGATATAGAAAAAACGGAACTGCGCCGATTCCAGAACATCGGCACGTACCGGACCAAAGTCCAGCTCCTGAATATCCTCACCTTCTACCTCGGGTAAGGCATGCGGGGCTGTAGTCATCACCACACCTTCCGCCCCCGGCAATAAAGGTGGAGTGTGCTCACCCCGTTCGAGAATCAGCGGATGGGGCTCAGGATGATTACAGAACACGATTCCAGCAAGATCCTGAATCTCACGCTCATACCAGCCCAGCAGCGGAGCGATCGTAGCGAGGCTAGGCAGCCCCCCCGGGGGAACTGCAATGTTCCAGGATTCGAAGGCTTGACCCGCACCGGGTGCAGCAAGATAACTGACCTGTGGCTGCCCATTCAGAAACCAGGCATAGGCCATCTGCATCCGGCCACCTGTAGCCAGTAAATGGTTGAGTGCGGCGGGCAAGTCAGTCACCTGCAGGTGGCGTATCTGCATCCGCCCGCTCATGGTGTGGCCCCCAGGGAATGGGCGATACCGGCAAACCAGGTTTGCAGTACGGGCGGCCACCACAAGCCCAAAACCAGCAGCCCTAGCAGTGCCAGCAGCATCGGTAAGACCCCCAGCCAACCTGGTTCCGGCCCATCAGGTAGAGGCTCTTCAGAGCCACCTGCATACATAGCTCGAAAATGGTTGAGAAAGCCTACGAAGATAACGATCAACAGCACCAGCAGCAGTACCGCAACGATCAAGGTATCGTTATGCCAACCGGCACGCAATATTGCCAACTCGCTGCGGAACAGCCCAAACGGTGGCGCCCCAGTGATTGCTATTGCGCCAGCCAGCCAGAGCCATGCACTGCGTGGCAAGGCTCTAACCATATTGCGCATAGAGCGCATCTGATGGGTACGGAAGCGGTGAATGGCGTTACCAGCACCAAAGAACATCAGTGATTTGTTGAGACTATGATTGAGCATATGGTATAGAGCGCCAGCTATGCCGAGTGGCCCACCGAAACCGAAGCCCAGCGCAATGATTCCCATGTGCTCGACACTGGAATAAGCCATCAGCCGCTTGATGCCACGCTGCCGCACGATGAACATAGCACCCACGAACACTGACAGCAGGCCCAGACCGATCAGCACACGATGCGGCCATGTCCCTTGCCCGGCAATATCGGTAGCCGCAAGGACGCGTACGATGCCCAGCATTGCGGTGTTGAGTAAGGCACCCGACAGCATGGCCGACACCGGTGCCGGACCTTCACTGTGGGCATCAGGTAACCAAGTATGCATGGGGGCCAAGCCGGCCTTTACTCCATAACCGATCAGGACCAGAAAGAAACCCAAGCGCAATAGGGAGGCCGGCATTTTCGGGGCAATTGCCTGCAACGTAAGCCAGTTCAGGGTGTAGGTCGGGCCGAGTACAAAGCTACCCCCCCAATACAATATTACCGTACCGAGTAGGGCCAGACTCAAGCCTGCCGAAACGATAATGATATATTTCCACGCCGCCTCCAGGCTCTCGACCTTACGCTCATAGCCAACCAGAAAGGTACTGACCAGGGTGGTCATCTCAATCCCGATCCAGTACACCCCGAGATCATTGGCCAGACTGGCTACCAGCATAGCCAATGCAAACCCGGCAAACAGTGCGTAAAACATGGGCTTGCGTTTTTGCTCAGGATCATGGCGCAGATAGTCGACCGCGTGTAGCGAAGCCAGCAGATACACCACTGCGATACAGAGCACGACCCAGGCACCCAGTCGGTCAACATAAAGCAAGCCATCAGCCACGATCTGTGGAGTACCGCTCTGCGGCAGCAACAACAGCGAAGCGCCCATCACGGCCACGGCGGCGAGCAGGTTCACCCAGGCACTGGCCCGCCGCACCAGCAAAGCCCAGACTATGGCTGCCACCGGGGCCAGCAACAATACGGCGAGATACAAATCCATAGACATCTTCATCCCGTCAAGCGCCTCAGCGCCTTGCTATCTGTGGCACCCACCACGCCGACCAGGTAACGCACCAGTACTCCGAAACAGGCAACCGCTACCAGCAAATCAAATAGCAGCACCAGCTCAATCATCATTGGCATACCTGGAACCAAAATTTGCGACCCCAGAAAGATGCCATTTTCGATCTGTAGGATGCCGAGAATGTGGCTGACTGCCTCACGGCGAATCACCAGAACCAGAAAACCGATCAGCTTTACCGAGAGCATGACGGTCAAGGCCATGGTGACTATCTGCGTGTCAATTCCCGCTGTCTGGTCGATACGATAGGCCACCACGACTGCAAATATTACCAATAGTGCGCCCAGCAAAAGTGCCGTTGCGGGCTGCACTACTTCATGCAATTCACGATCTACATGCAAGCGTCGCAAGATGCGCAGCAATAGCCATGGCAGCACCAAGCCGCGGAACAGCGCCGTGAGTACGGCCACGAAATACAACTCGTGGAATCCGGTTACCCAGGCAATGGTTGCAGACAGACCGGCGATCAGCCAGGACTGCAGGGCAAAAGCGTGCAGATAATCTTTCAGCCAGCGCGAGCCGAGCATTACAAATGAAAGAACCAGGCTACCGATAGCCAGTAGGGCAAAAATAGAAGCTACTACGGGATTGACAGCAAAATGCAGCATATTCAGCGCACCTGGTTAGCGATCATCGCCAGCACTGCGAACACGAAGGCGGCTGCCAGTGGTTCCTGGTAACGATAAAAACGTAAGCGGGCTTGCGCGGTCTCGACCACGATCACCAGCACCGCCACCAAGCCGAACTTGATCACGGTGGCCAGTAACGAGCCGGCAACACCCGGGATGCTGCCCAGATGCGACAAGCCCCAAGGAAGGATAAATACGTTGCAGAAGATGGTATAGAGGATGAACTGCTTCATCATTGAGGCCCACCGCAACAATCCCAGTAGCGGCCCGGAGTATTCGAGTACTCGGGCCTCCTCGATCATGTACACCTCAATGTGGGTGCTGGAATGGATCGGTAGGCGATCAGTTTCGACCAACAGCAAAATAAAAAATGCCCCCACTAAAAACAGGTGGGTGGGGCTCCAGTACACCTCTGGCTGACGAACCAGTAGATGGTTCACCACGAATGGCAGCATCGAACCTGCCATCAAAGTGATACCTACGAAAACCAAAATCAGGATAGGCTCGGCCAGAATGCCAATAAGTACCGACCTACTTACCCCCATACCACCGTAGCTGCTACCCGAATCCATAGCGCCAAGATGGATGAAAAATGACCCTAGAGTGAGGATCAGACCCCCGCCGAGAATGTCACCCATATCCGAAAGTGGCAACGGAAAATCGGTGAGCACCGGGATCAGTAACGGTACGATCAGCATGGCGGTGAAGGCCACCACCGGAGCCGTCCAGAATACCCAGCTTGCAGAATCTGGAACTACGATTTGCTTACCGAATAACTTGATCAGATCACGATAGGGCTGCAGCAGGCTCGGCCCGGTAGCGCGCTGCAAACGCTCTTCATAGCGATGGATGAAGCCTTGTAACAACGGAGCTAACAAAAGCACCGTGAGTACTTGTCCGATTTGTAGAAGAATGTCAGCCATGCGAACGGCCCCGTGGGTAGAAACGAACACGGAACCGATAAAAATAATGTTGTAGGGATCGCCTACGAGTCATAGCACCTCTCCAGATGAGATCTCGCAGGAGCCATCAGTCCCGATTGGGACATTCAGGGCGGTACTCCATCGCCCATCAGTTATGTTTTGATCATACATTGGGGACGTTATGTGTCAATACCCAGCCTTGTCCAATGTCAGTCCACTCTGGCTACTGCTCTTTTCAAGCCGCTTGTTGAGGGATGCTGCGGTGGGTGTGGGTCAAACAGTTATGTTCATCGACATAGACCAAGGTAGGCTGGAAGCGCTCTGCTTCAGCTTCA
>CAYOLM010000053.1:2874-7824 GCA_964404785.1 uncultured Mizugakiibacter sp. | reverse complement strand
CTTCCGGATTTGCTACGGCCGGGATTGCAACTGGTATTCTGCGGCACAGCACCCAGCCGGGCTTCCGCGGCTGCCGCAGCGTATTACGCGCATCCTGGCAATGCCTTCTGGCGAGCTCTGTTTGAGACCGGTATCACCCCCCGTCAGTTAGCACCTACGGAATACCCCCAGTTGCTCACCCTGAATATCGGTCTAACCGATCTGGCTAAGCAACATTCCGGTGTGGACGCAGAATTACCCAAGCACGCTTTCGATGTCGCGGCGCTGTATGAGAAGATCAAGCACTACCGGCCCGGCCTGCTGGCTTTTACCAGCAAAAATGCCGCCAGAGCCGTATTTGGATCACGAGTCGACTTCGGTCTACAGACTCAGATCATTGCTTCAACACGTATTTTCGTACTGCCATCACCATCCGGCCAAGCCCGGAGAAGTTGGGATATTGCGGTATGGCACGCACTCGCCACGCAGTTACACCCGGCTGGAACCAGCTCGCTCCGTTGATGACTATTTCAGTGATAGTACGCCAGTCAAGTTGATTTATGGGAGTTGCCATCCTCAACAAGCGGCTCAATCTCAGTATCGACCTCCACCCCATTCTCCAAGTATTGAATCTGACCCGGTTCAAGAAAACCTTCTTGGAATAAATGCTTATCGGCAGCCATCCCATCATGGCAAATCCATGGACACTAACCTACTGAATCTATTTGATAATACAATGGGACGGGCATGCGGAGAATAGACCTTTCTTGGCATCTCTATATTCCCGCTAAGGCTAGGCTCCCCTACTTGAGCGTTCGCCGTCGCTCAGCATAGCCTTCATAATGCAGTTGCCGGCGAGCTGCTACGCAGTCTAAACCGAGTGGACTGTCTCCAATCGGCCAAACTGACCCCACTCCACCCGCGCGAGGGGTGTTCTGCCATAACTGTGGCGGCTCGTGTGCTCCATTCATTGGGCTATTTCAGTATTCAAGGAGCTGATTCATGATTGACAAAATTGCAGCATGGCGCTGCATTGGCTGCGGTAAAATTGAAGCTCCGCAGACCTGTATTGGGGTCTGTAGTGACCGTAAAATCGAGTTGGTTTACGCCGCAGACCACGAGCGTTCGCTTGCCGAACTACAGAAACAGACCCGTAGCCTCGAAAAACTGGTTCGACAACTGGCTACGATCACCCCACGCCAAGGCGAATGGGAATCCAGCTACCGTGCCTTGCAGGCTAAAGCTCGCCAATATTTATCCGTATCAGCTCACCAAACTGCAGGCCGTCAGTCTGCAGATGATTTGTAGAAAATTACTGTAATACTTTGATTATACGGAATAATCATAAATTATTGATAAACTTACGGATGGTAACAGGTGGTACAAACCTAGTGGGTGCACTACAGCGTATTGATGCTTGTCCGAAGCCAGGTTTTGTTGACTTGGAGCACTCGGCCATACTACCGACATGAGCACACAGGATGACATGAGCGAAGCCCTCGGCCCGGACGGCGAACTAGCCCGGGCACTGCCCCACTTTGTACCGCGTCCTAGCCAACAGGCCATGGCTGAAGCGGTGGCTGAGGCGATTCGACAACGCTCTGAACTGCTGGTGGAAGCCGGTACCGGAACCGGCAAGACTTTCGCCTATCTGGTACCCGCCATGAACGCCGGTACGCGGGTCATCTTATCGACCGGAACCAAGGCCCTGCAGGATCAACTGTTCAATCGTGACCTACCGATTGTGGCCCAATCACTCGGATTGAAAGTGCACGCGGCACTACTGAAAGGCCGTGCCAACTATCTGTGTCGTCACCGTTTGGAACAAGCCCTGAGCGATGGCCGGCTGCCACGTGAGGAAATCTATCGGCTCGGCCAAATCCGTACCTGGGCTGCGCAGACTCAGAGTGGAGATCGCGCGGAGCTGGCCGAAGTGCCTGAAGATGACCCGATCTGGCCTCTGGTAACCTCGACCACGGAAAACTGCCTGGGCAGTGGTTGTCCGCATTTCGAGCGCTGTTTTGTAGTGCAGGCGCGGCAGCAAGCCAAGGAGGCTGACCTGGTGGTGGTCAATCATCATCTGCTGCTGGCCGATCTAGCCTTGAAGCAGGAAGGTTTTGGTGAAATTCTACCCGGTGCTGGTGCTTTTATCCTCGATGAAGCCCATCAGCTACCTGAACTGGCCGGACAATTTTTCTCTGAAAAGCTTAGTTATCGACAGCTGGAAGAGCTGGCCAGCGATACCCTTGACGAAGCCGGCAGCGTGAGCGGCGCACTGGCCGTGTTGCTACCTGAAGTCGAGGCATTGCGAAGCAGCCTGCGCAAGATGCGCCTGGCGATGCAATCGCTGCCTGAGCGCGCGCCGTTTACACAGCTTGCAGAATCGATTCAAACTTCGGAAGCTCTGGCAAAACTCAACGCCACGCTGCAATCCTTTGCTGTGGCGACGGCCAGCCAAGCGCCCCGCAGCCGTGGCCTGGCCAATGTATACGAACGTTGCCAACGCCTGCAGCAATGCCTGAACCTGTTGCAAGAAACGGATAACAGTACTGAAGCGGTACGCTGGGTCGAGCGCGGTGGCCGAGGTTTTACCTTTCATTTGACCCCACTGGATGTGGCAACCCCACTGCAAGCCATGCGCAAGCGGCTGCATGCGGCCTGGATTCATACTTCGGCTACCCTGAGCGTTGCCTCACGGTTCGATCACTACGCCGACCGATTGGGACTGCAATCTCCACGCACGCTGGCGCTGCAGAGTCCCTATGACTATGCACACCAGGCGCTGTGCTATCTGCCTCCCGGACTTCCCGAACCCAATACTCGCGATTACACCACCCGCATGCTTGAGTCGGTGATGCCCGTGCTACAAGCCTCCAAGGGACGGGCATTTATTCTTTTTACTTCGCATCGAGCACTCAAACAGGCGGCAGCCTGGCTACCGGAACATGCTAGCTGGCCACTGTTTGTGCAGGGTACGGCACCGCGCCATCGCTTACTGGAAGAATTCCGTACTAGCGGCCATGGGGTACTGTTAGGCGCGGCCAGTTTCTGGGAAGGTGTGGATGTTATCGGTGAAGCGCTGAGTGTGGTGATCATCGACAAACTACCCTTTGAAGCACCGGGAGATCCGGTACTGGAAGCCCGGCTCGACGCGATGCGTCGCAAAGATGCCAACCCGTTCCGGGATTGGCAGGTTCCCAATGCGGTCATCGCCCTCAAACAGGGTGTGGGTCGCTTGATTCGCTGTGAGACAGATCGTGGAGTATTGGTGCTGTGCGATCCCCGATTGACTTCACGAGGGTATGGCCGAATATTCCTGGCTAGCCTTCCGGGCATGCCTCGCAGCGATAAAATCGAAGATGTGCAGGCCTTTTTTACTCATCAGAGTAACTACTCCACAGCGAATATTCCCGACATAACAGATAAATATGCGAAAAGTGAGTGAGGGCGCAACGCCGTAATCAGGCCACGCGGTAAGCTTATCGAGCTACCCTGTAAGCATGTACCTGCTCGCACTCGATACCAGCACCGAAGCCTGCTCGGCTGCGCTGTGCCTGAACGGCCAGCTTCTGGAGCGCTCTGAACTCGCTCCGCGACGTCATGGCGAACTCATTCTGCCGATGATTGATAGCTTGCTGGCCGAGGCCGGAATCAGTAAACAGCAACTGGATATCATTGCTGTCGGTCGTGGCCCGGGGTCATTCACCGGGGTTCGGCTTGGCGTATCCCTGGCCCAAGGGATGGCCTTGGGGCTCGACCTGCCCGTCGTTGCAATATCTTCTCTCGCCGCACTGGCTCTGGAAGCCCCCAACGACGACGCAGCTATTCTTGCCGCGATCGACGCGCGCATGAACGAGGTCTATGTGGGGAGCTTCCGGCGTTGTTGCGACGGCTTGGTCGAGCCCCTGGATAAGGAATGGGTTGGCAAGGCCGATGCCTATTCAATCACTGCATCACCGGCCTGGCACGGGGTTGGCAGTGGCTGGCAGGCCCACCGCGAGGAGCTACTTGGTCTCTTGCCTGGCGTGCCCCGGGACATCCTTGCTGAGCGCTTTCCTCAAGCTAAAAATGTCGCACGCTTGGCTGCGCCGCTGTGGGCAATAGGAAAAACCTGCTCTGCTGAGCAGCTGCAACCGGTCTATCTGCGCAATAAAGTAGCGCTGACGCGGGCCGAACGCGAGGCACTGCGCTGATCGTAGAAAACCCACCTTGACCGGTGTTCAACCTTCTTTGGGCAAGAGCACGGAAGCGGCTGGAGCCGGATAGCGCTTACTGGGCGCCAGCAATAGCGACGGTAATTGCTGGATGGTGTCAGCATTTTTAGGTCGATGAAAGCTTGATGTTTGTTTGGGTCTGACAAATCCACAGCCACCTGCGGGCGGAAACAGCAGGATGTAGCAGGTGAAGTGGGTATTCCCAGGTAAGCGTATCGGCAGGGTGACCTTCTGGGTGGTCTTGCGTATATAGTCACCCAGCCACTGATTCAACAGCGAAACATTACCGGGGGCCCAACTCTTGCTGAATACGGTGCTGCGATAACGGATGACCTGTCGATCGCGCAAGAGCAGATTACCTTGGGGCAGATGGGTTCGGAATTCGGCTGCCCTGGGAGCGGGTTGCCAGGCTCTTTCAGGCATATACACACTGCCGTTAGGAGCGTACAGCTTCAAAATGGGTGCTGCTCGACTGACCGGTGGCGTGGGTCTACGCTGAGGTAAGCGAATTGTTACCGGCGGCACCGACCGAGCTGGGGCCTGTGGTGCCGCGGGTAACGGCACAGGTTCCGGTGGTAACGGATGCTGAATTGGGACCAGCCTGATCATCAGAACCTGGCCGGCAGTCGCTGGAGAGTGACCGTGCCAGGCATCAGGTGGCTGCAGCAAGGTATAAAAAAAGAGGATGTGGATGACCAGTACTAGCGTCCAGGCAGCCACTCGCAGCCAATGCTCCGATCCCCAGATCGGCCACTGC
>CAYOLM010000053.1:0-2774 GCA_964404785.1 uncultured Mizugakiibacter sp. | reverse complement strand
GGGTACGGGTTCGATAATCAGTACCCTGATACCGATAGGTGACATCGTAACCCTGCAGGCGTTCGTTACGCTGCCAACGGGTCTGCGTGCGGCATCGCTCACGGCTGGGAACATAGCGTTGCTCGCGGGAATAATAGCCATCGTTGCGGGAGGTATTATTACCAATTGCACCACCAATCACAGCCCCGGCAATGGTCGCAGCAGTGCGTCCATTACCGTGACCAACGGTATGCCCCAAAGCGCCACCAATCACCGCACCGAGTAAGGTAGAGGCGGTAGAATCGGGGTTGTGGTAGCGCACTCGCTCAGTGGTATAACCCGGTTGTCGATAGCAGACATCGTGCGATACCGGGCGGCGTGTCTGGGTATAAACCGGATGCACCGACATCACCCTGGCCCAGGCATAACGTACCGTCGAGCCCTGGCTTTGCCAATTACCCTGGCCGGGGGTCCTTGCGGGCGGATCAGCCAGAGCCGGCCCGGCTATAAGAGTCAGTGAGGCCACCAAAAACAGCGGTTTGAGGTAATTTTTCTTGTTCATGCTGCACCTCCATCAGGACAGGGATCACTCGATTCCTAAACTAACGGGTTCAACTGAATCCGCCTTGAACCAGAACCGAGCCCGATGAGCTTCGTTCAGCTTCCGCCCGCTGCGAGTACTCACCTGTCACCAAACAGATGTACACATTAGTGCAGCTGCCAAGCGTTTTTTCAGTAGCCAGAGGCAATGCCCTCAATCAAATAATGGCTGGAACTTTCGAAGTACGTTGGCGACCTGTAGCGACCCGGATTATGGTTAAATGGATCACCATCGTTACAAGTCCATAAAAATTCTGACCTGCCGTTCCATACCCTCGCTACAATCTACCTAGTTCGACAGGCTGCCGGGCCCGCGTCTCCCACGTTACAGGAGTTGATGCACCATGATTCAGCCATCGCAGATTCGCAACATCGCTCTGGTCGGCCACGCCGGTAGCGGCAAGACGACGATATTTGAGGCACTGCTGCATACTGCTGGTCTGACCCGCACTCCAGGCAATATCGAGCGTGGCAACACGGTTTCCGACCATGAACCGCTGGAAATTCAGCATGGCCATTCCATGCAAACCTCGCTGGCGAGCATTGAAAGGCCGGGCCTACGTATCAATCTGATCGACACCCCTGGCTATCCTGACTTTCGCGGTCCTACTCTGAGCGCCCTGCAAGCGGTTGAAACCGCCGTCATTGTGATCAATGCCGACAACGGTATTGAATATGGCACCCGACAGATGATGCACTACGCACGTGAACGCAATCTGGCCCGGGTTCTGATAATCAATCATATTGATATCGACGACCTGGATCTACCCGCATTGATCAATGATCTACGGGAAGAGTTCGGCTCGGAATGTCTGCCTGTACAGCTTCCTGCCGAGGGTGGCACACAAATCCTGGATGCCTTTTTCCACTGCGAGGGTAAAACCGATTTCGACCGGCTGGCCGATACGCACCAGCGTATCCTTGACCAGGTGGTGGAAATCAATGAACGCATTATGGGTCGCTATCTTGATCAAGGCGAAGGTACACTCAGCCACGAAGATTTGCACAACGCCTTCGAACAATGTCTGCGCGAGGGGCACCTGGTGCCGATATGCTTCATGTCGGCCACCAAAGGAGTGGGGGCAGCTGAATTTCTGCAACTTGCCGAACGCTTGCTGCCCAATCCTGCTGAAGGCAACCCACCACCCTTCGAACGTCGCCATCATGGCCACGTGGAACCGCTACACGCCCAACCCGATCCTGATTTGCATGTCATCGCTGATGTTTTCAAGATCATCAACGACCCTTTCATGGGTAAGCTCAGCGTATTCAGGGTCTATCAGGGGCGCATACAACACGATTCACAGTTATTCATCGATGATGGCCGCAAGTCCTTCAAGGTCAGCCATGTATTCCGTCTGCAGGGCAAGCAAACCATTGAGATCCAATCTGCGGGGCCCGGCGACTTGGCTGCTGTGGCCAAAGTTGATGATATTCATTTCGATGCTGTTTTGCATGATTCGCACGAAGAGGACGAGATTCGCCTCGCCCCTCTCCATTTTCCCAAGCCCATGTTCAGCCTGGCCATCGAACCGGCCAGAAAAGGTCAGGAACAGAAGCTTTCCACCGCACTGCACCGACTCACTGAAGAAGATCCCTGCTTCCGTGTTGAGCACCATCGTGAGCTCAATGAAACCGTTATTCAGGGCTTGGGCGCCCTGCACCTGAAGGTGATGCTTGAGCGTATGCGCGAGCGCTATGGTGTGGAAGTCATTCAGCATCCACCACGAATTGCCTATCGCGAAACCATCAGCACCCATGCCGAAGGCCATTACCGGCACAAGAAACAGACCGGTGGTGCCGGGCAATTTGGTGAGGTCTATCTGCGTATCGATCCTTTACAACGCGGCAAGGGTTTCGAATTCGAGGTGCGGATCAAGGGTGGCGTGATTCCGGGTCAATATCTGCCCGCCATTGAGAAGGGCATCCACCGCGCCTTAAATGAGGGGGCTCTGGCTGGTTATCCCATTGAGGATCTACGGGTAACGGTATTGGATGGCAAATCCCATCCGGTCGACTCCAAGGAAGTAGCCTTCGTGACAGCAGGCCGCAAGGCCTTTCTTGATGCCTTCGCCAAAGCATCACCACAACTACTGGAACCCATGGTCGATCTACATGTCACTATTCCGGATATCAGCGTCGGTGATATTACCGGCAACCTCGCCTCACGGCGGGCACGCATTCTCGGTACCGAA
>CAYOLM010000052.1:4008-7978 GCA_964404785.1 uncultured Mizugakiibacter sp. | reverse complement strand
AACTTCCGCCGCCTGGTCGAGCATGCCGGCCTGGTTGAGGCGACTGGCGCTCACACTCATGCCGGCCGTGGCCGACCGGCCGCTCTGTTCCGCTTCCGTCGTGAAGTTTTTCGTGAGCGGCCCCAACCCGGGGTGTCTTACCGAGGAGCCTGGTATAGCGATTGAGATAACCCTGCTGCTCTATCTTTTCGGCTTAGTATTGGCCCTGGTCGGACGGGTTGGTGTGCTATTACCCATCCACCCGGGGTGCCCATCCTGTACACGGGGCTGTTGCTGACGGCCTGGGCTGACGATTTTCAGCGGGTCGGCCTACCCACTCTGCTGGTTCTAGCGTTGCTCGCCGTCGTCGCCTGGAGTATCGACCTGAGTGCCGGGGCCTTGGGTGCCAAACGCTACGGGGCCAGCCGGCAAGCCGTAATCGGGACCATGATTGGAACCCTGACCGGGTTGTTCTGCGGTCTGCCTGGCATCCTGCTGGGTCCATTACTGGGTGCCTTCATTGGCGAACTGCTGGCCGGTACCAGCGCCCGCCATGCTGGCCGGATCGGCTTGGCTACATGGCTCGGTCTGACCCTGGGCCTGTTGTTCAAGCTCGCCTTGTGTTTCGTAATGATCGGACTGTTTACACTCGTCTGGATGAGCTGATTCACATACCGCTCCGGTTTTCCAACCCGACCCAGACTGCCTGGCCGGCGGCGGCAAAGCAGACTCACTTAGCCGACTTGATCACGAACTTACCAAAGGCCACTCCCAGATTCCAACCTTGGCCGACGCCGGCGAGGGCCAGCGATACATTACCCTTGGTCAATACCTGGGCCGAACTGGACTCCGCGGCACCAGCATGCGCATTAGCGGAGGCATAACTACCCAACACATCGCGGATCGTGTGGACCCCACTGAAGCGGCCCTTACCATCATGAATTTCCGACCGGCCGATGGTCAGGCCTCCCCCTTTGGTTGCCAGCGTCACGCGCATGCGCTGGCCATTGCTACAGGTGACGATCCCACTGCCCTTGGCCGTCTGGTAGAACAACGACCAGCCTTTCAGTGAGTAACGCATCCTGCAGTCCACATGTCCATAGGCCTGGGCCGACTGCAGCGGCACCAAGCCGAACAGCAACACAGCGGAAAACAGCAAAGCAAGCTTTTTCATTAGCATCCGCAACACTCCCGAATATTCATGTGACATTTTGCAAACCCGGCCCTGAATCCAGCTCGAATGCAAGTCAGACCCGATGCGCTTACTATGCACTTGCATGACGGTACGGAGGTTCGCAATATGTCCGTTCTCGAGTTCAGTGTTCACGTCCGACACCCTGGTAAAGAAAATCCGACAATACGCCTCGCCTGCAAACTTGCCCAGCGCCTGCAAGCCCATCTCGACGGCATCCATGCCGCCCCGCTGCCCACGGCGGCATTCGCCGTACCCGAGGCCGTTACCGTGCAGGTAATGGAAGCCGAGCGCTCTCGCCATGCCGCAGAAGGAAAGGCCGAATGGTGGCAAAAAACCCTCGAAGCCTACGATCTGCAAGGCAACTGGCGGGTTGGTGAGGGTGACATCGGTCAAGTTTTATGCCTGGCCGCAGCCAGCTCTCATATGGTGATCATGGAACGCTCCACCGATACCGAGGATGCACTACTGGGATTCGGAGCCACCTCGCGCACCGTTTTTGCCGCTAACCAGCCGGTACTGGTAATTCCGTCTGATAGCACTCTGCCGGAGACTGGCTGCCGGGTGCTGGTGGCCTGGAACGGCAGTCTGGAAGCCACCCGGGCCTTGGCTGGATCTCTCCCGATCCTGGCCAAAGCCGAGCAAGTATGGATTCTCGATGGACATGCCAATACCGGGCCGGATGGGCTGACCTGGTTGCCGTCGCTGGACCTCGCCGACTGGTGTTCACGGCACGCCATTGCTGCCGAACTGCAACACTTCGAGCCACTTAAATCAGCCGCCACAGAACTATTGCAGTGCGCTGCAGACAGGCGTGCGGATCTTATCGTCCTCGGCGCCTGGGGCCATTCACGTTGGGCTGAAATGGTCTTGGGGGGCGTGACCCGCAGTCTGCTGCGCGAAGCTCAACTGCCCATGCTGATGGCGCACTGAAGCGGTGCGAAACCCGTTATGTTCAAGCCGCTTGGTACTTCTGCTGCAGAAAGGCGAAACAAGCCCGCAACCCTTGCGCTTCACCGCCCCGCGGCCGACCGGGTCGTTCACTATCGTTCCAGGCATACAAGTCCATATGCATCCATGGCACCGAGTCGGGTACAAACGCCTGCAGAAACAGGGCCGCAGTGATCGCTCCGGCATGGCGCGAAACTCCGCTGTTGGCCAGGTCGGCCAGATACGAATCGAGCATGACCCGATAAGGCTGCCATAGCGGCAATCGCCACAACGGGTCATGTTCTGAAGCGGCCGCGGACAGCAAGGCATTGGCCAAGGCATCACGATTACTGAACAGTGCCGGCAAATCCGCACCCAGAGCCACTCTTGCGGCACCGGTCAAGGTGGCAAAATCGAGGATCAGATCAGGTTTGTGCTCGACCGCGTAGGCCAACGCGTCGCATAGCACCAGCCGCCCTTCGGCATCGGTATTATCGACCTCCACGGTGTGACCGGCGCGAGTGGTGAGGACTTCACCAGGGCGATAGGCATTACCCGCCAGTACGTTCTCCACAGCCGGGATCAACAGCAGCAGTCGTACCGGCAGATGAGCCTGCATCACCAGCTCGGCCAGAGCCAGGGCCTGAGCCGCGCCGCCCATATCCTTTTTCATCCAACGCATGGAACCGGAAGGCTTTAGATTCAACCCTCCGGTATCAAAGCACACCCCCTTGCCGATCAAAACCAGCAGTGGATCGCCGGTCTGACCCCAGGTAAGCTTGAGCAAACGTGGAGAACGAGGACTACCACGGCCTACGGCATGGATGGCCGGGAAACCTCCCTGGATAAGTTTTTCACCGACCCACTGCTGAAAACGTCCAGTGTGTGTCTTGGCCAACTGGCGAACCTGCGCACCGAGTTCGGCCGGCCCCAAGTCTTCTGTCGGCATGTTGACCAGATCCCGTACCTGACCCACCGCCCGCCACAGCGGTGCCAGTTCAGCCCATCTTGCCGATTCGACTACCAGCCGTATCGGGCCGCGGTCGGCAGTCCGGTACCGTGAAAAGCGGTACGCACCCAAAGCAAAGCCTAGCTCGGTCAACCTTGCCTGACTCAATACCTTAGCGGATTCGATCTGATAGTCACCCGCAGGTAGCAACCGTGGTAAAGCTCCCAACGACCACAGAGGATCACCCGGGTCAACGCCGGCCAGGATCTGCGCAATCCCGCCTTTAGCGTCCGGCAGCAACAAGTGCGTACCCGGCATAGCCTCGAAACCGTTGCCCCGGATCCAGCGTCGCGTAGCCAGTGGAAAGTGCTTTAACTTGCCCGCCAGGGTCTCGTTATCCAAAGGCTGGATGGATAGCGGCTTAAGGGCTTGTGAACGCGATACCAAAATAGACATGGAGTTTCCATTGGCCAGCATGAAAGCGCCGATGATAATGCAGCTCACTATCGAGTGCCGCCCTCCGCGGTACCTCCAAACACCGTAGCAAGCAGTTCGACGGCAAGGCGCCTCGGGGCGCCCCTCCGAGACGTATCAAGCAGATGGGTGAAGAGTGCCCGGGGACGCAATGCAGCAATCAGACCACGCAGTCGGTCGAGGTGCCCTACTACAGCCGATGGGTCACATTCCCGTTCTAAGCCAACTTGTGAGTAGGCTCAATAGGCCGGACCAGCACCACTATGAGCCCCGTGGACGGCCTTCGCACGAGCTCGCACCGCCTGCGAGATGGAGGTTTGCTCGGTACCCTGCTCACTGGGGATCGCGGGCCGCGCTGGGTTCCGCCAGCGGGCCGTGCATGGCAATAGCACCATGACTCAGCTCAGCCCGGATCCGTGCTGTCAGCCAGTGATTCCGCTGGCTGC
>CAYOLM010000052.1:0-3908 GCA_964404785.1 uncultured Mizugakiibacter sp. | reverse complement strand
CCATGACTCAGCTCAGCCCGGATCCGTGCTGTCAGCCAGTGATTCCGCTGGCTGCTCATCTGTTGTAATGCCAAACCCGCCGCATAAGGGATCAGACCGTGGGCACGTATTACTGCTGCCGCTACTGGGGTTTTCAAAAATGCCATGAAGCGGGCTACTTCGGCCGCCTGGTGGCCGCCCGGTAAGGTCGCAAAATACAAGGGTATAAATAACGGATAGCGCCCTGCGACAATGGTCGCTGCATCAGGACGTACCCCTTCCACAGCCAGCATCTTGACTTGCTGATCACGAAATACATCGGAATAGGCCGTTACGGCCAAGCTCTGCGGATCCTGTCCGACAGCACTGTCCATCTGCCGGGTGTTGAGATATAGCCAAGGGGCCGCTACCTGCTGATTACCGCGGCCATAAATAAATTGCCGTAAATCAAATTCCAGTCCATCCAGGGGACTGGCAATCGAGTACAGATGGATGGCCTTATGGGTTCCTCCCACCGCATTCCAGCTGCTGATTCGGCCGAGATAGATATTGTAGATCTGTTGCAAAGTCAGATTGTTGGCCGGATTACCGTGTTGGGTAATCAATACCAAAGCATCCCAGGCTACCGGGACGAAGTTCAATCGCGATTCCTGGGCTCGCCCGGAAAACGCCGGCCGTGCTGAACCGGCAATATCTGCCTTGCCGGAGAGGGTATTGTCAATACCGGAAATGGTGTTGAACGGCTGCACCTGCAGGTGGCCGCCGCCGTGCTTGGCCCAGGCCTTAGCCAAGCCTTCAGCAAGATTGCGTGTCGTCGTTGTATCCCCACGTAAAACCAGAGTGGCCGGAGCAGCCAATGCCGGTGCTGTCAGCCACAATAGCGACACTAATAGTACGAATCGGAAACCAGACATGCCGCAATCTCTTGAGGTGAGCCGATGTGCAGTATGCCAGCTCTCCTACCCCACAAGCTGCCGACTTCGTCACCTTTTGATACATTTCCCATGCCGGGTTTAAACTGGTTGCTTGTTAGACCCTGTCGGGACACTCCGTTATTGACAGTTCAGACCCTTGGCAGTAATTTCTTTTCCCCAGGCGCAAACACAACATGTTGTGGTTTCCATGCCCGAATAAATCAACCTGTTGGGTTAGAGCTCTGTAGATATTAGGAGAGATTCGGGCCATGAACGGCACCAAAAATAGTGCTCCAAGGGGCTTTTACACGTCCCTTCGCGTGCTTCATTACTGAGTTTCAAGCCTCCAGGCAATTCGTTCTGACATGGGGAAAAGGATTATGAGCACGGCCCGCGCCCAGACTGCACCGACCCTCGCGGAAATTCCGCTACAGCCCGCTTCTCAGGATATCTGGGACAAAAAATACTGCTTGCGCACCAAAACCGGCGACCCTGTGGACAACGACGTCGATAGCACCTATCAGCGGGTTGCTCGTGCCCTTGCTGAGGTGGAGACCGAGCCGGGTTGCTCCGAGCACTGGTATGAACGTTTCTTGTGGGCGCTGCGCCATGGGGCCATTCCTGCCGGACGCATTATCTCCAATGCCGGAGCCAAAGCCCACAAACCGGCCACCTCGACCATCAACTGTACGGTTTCAGGAACTATCCGCGATTCTATGGATGATATCCTCGAAAAAGTGCACGAGGCTGGCCTCACACTTAAGGCTGGCTGTGGTATTGGCTATGAATTCTCGACCCTGCGTCCCCGTGGCGCCTACGTATCCGGTGCCGGCGCGCATACCTCCGGACCGTTGTCGTTCATGGACATCTACGACAAGATGTGTTTTACCGTCAGCTCTGCCGGGGGCCGTCGTGGCGCGCAAATGGGTACCTTTGATGTTAGCCATCCAGATGCCAGGGAGTTCATCCGCGCCAAGCGTGAGAATGGCCGTTTGCGGCAGTTCAACCTGTCACTACTGATCACTGACGAATTCATGCAAGCTGTCGAGGCCGACCGTGACTGGCCGCTGGTGTTTCCCGTGCATATCAAGGAACAGGGCGATCTCGACCTGACCGACCCGCAAACGGTAATCTGGCGCGAATGGCCCACCCATCAGAACTATGTCGTACGTGATGACGGTCTGGTGGCCTGCAAGATCTACGACAAAGTTCAAGCCCGGCATCTGTGGGACATGATCATGGTCTCTACTTACGATTATGCCGAGCCCGGCTTTATCCTCATCGACCGGGTCAACGAGATGAACAATAACTGGTGGTGCGAAAATATCCGCGCCACCAACCCCTGTGGGGAACAGCCACTGCCTGCTTACGGCTCGTGCCTGCTCGGCTCGGTGAACCTGACCAAATTCGTCCATGATCCCTTCGGCCCCAAAGCGAATTTCGACTGGGACGAATACCGGGAGGTGGTGCGGGTATTCACACGCATGCTCGACAATGTGGTCGAGATTAACGGTCTGCCTCTAGAGAAACAGCGCCATGAGATTCGCCACAAGCGCCGTCATGGTATGGGTTTTCTAGGCCTGGGTTCCACTCTGACCATGCTGAAAATGCGCTATGGAAGTGCCGAGTCCTGCACCTTTTCCGAGCGCGTAGCCAAGGAGATGGCTCTGGCCGGGTGGCAAATTGCCTTGGATTTGGCGTTAGAAAAGGGCTCGGCTCCCATTCTCACCGAAGAATTTGCAGTAACCGGTGAGATGCTGCGCAAACGCCCGGAAATGGCTGCAGACGGCTACCAGGTAGGTGATCGTATTGCAGGCCGCATTCTCCATGCACGTTATAGCCGTTACATGCAGCGCCTTGCCGCAGTGGTTCCGGAATTGATAGAACAACTCGCGAAAACCGGAGCTCGTTTCACCCACCACAGCTCAATCGCCCCAACCGGAACCATTGCCCTGAGCCTGGCCAATAATGCTTCCAACGGTATCGAGCCAAGTTTCGCCCATCACTATTCGCGTAACGTTATCCGCGAGGGTCGCAAGACCAAGGAAAAGATCGAAGTATTCAGTTTTGAACTGCTGGCCTACCGCGCTCTGATCAATGCCCAAGCCATGCCTGCAACGGCAAATTCTGACTCCAGCTTGCCCGACTATTTCATCGCCGCCGACGAGGTCAGCCCTACCCAGCACGTCGATATTCAGGCGGCCGCCCAGAAGTGGGTGGATTCGTCGATTTCCAAAACCGCAAATGTTCCGACCGACTATGCTTATGAGGATTTCAAGGACATCTATAAGTATGCACATCAACAAGGACTGAAAGGTTGCACCACTTTCCGCTTCAATCCTGCCGCTTTCCAGGGGGTACTGGTCAAAGAATCCGACCTTGAGAGCACTACCTACCGTTTTGAGCTCGAGGACGGCAGTTTGGTCGAGGTACGCGGCAATGAGGAGATCGAATATGACGGCGAAATGCACACCGCCGCCAACCTATTCGACGCCTTGAAAGAAGGCTATTACGGTAAATTGTGAGTCGGGCATACCTCGCCAACCTACCCAGTACAATCCACACGGATTTCAATATGTCGATCAAGATCAGCAAGAAAATCAAGGGCTATCAGGTCGTAAAGCCTGAGGAAAAGCTCCAGTCACCGACAGCAGCCGAACCTACCGCAGAAACGGGCGGCGCCAAAGTGATCCAGATGCACGAGAGTGTCCAGCGTCCACAAACGCTCATTGGCACCACCTACAAGATCAAGTCACCGCTGTTCGAGCACGCCCTTTACGTCACCATCAACGATATCGTGCTTAACGCAGACACTCCGTACGAACAGCACCGCCCGTTCGAGATCTTCATCAACTCGAAAAATATGGACCACTTCCAGTGGATCGTGGCCTTGACCCGTATCATGTCGGCGGTATTCCGCAAGGGTGGCGATGTCACTTTCCTGGTGGAAGAACTCATGGCCGTGTTCGATCCGCGCGGCGGCTATTTCAAGCCGGGCGGGGTGTATATGTCATC
>CAYOLM010000051.1:3537-8031 GCA_964404785.1 uncultured Mizugakiibacter sp. | reverse complement strand
GCAAAGTCAATCCACTTCGAGGGCTGCTTTTACCGCAACGATATCGCTACTCGGGGCTTGTCCTGAAAACCGACCCAGCTCACTCTTTGGACAAGTACGCCGTAGCCTGGATGTAACGAAGTGGAATCCAGGGATCAATCATTCCCCTGCCTAGGAGCTTGTCGGACTTAAGATCAATCTACTGCGGCGGCCTCAAATCGGCCCATTTTTCCGGCCTTTATCGTTCAATAGAACCACTATTCGCCTCAAAAGCCCGAAAAACTGTCCTCAATTTTCCACTCGCCTCGTCACGATCACCCAAGTCCGACAAGCTCCAGCCACCCCGGATTACGCTCGTACTCCATCCGGACTACGTTTGCTCGGCACGAGCCCAGCAGCATTCGCGATAGACCAACGACCCGTTTGCACTCAGCCACGAGGCCGCACCACGACGGATGAGAGCCCCGCTCAAGTCAGCCAGCCCCCCAGAACCAGCAGTGCGGCAAATGTCAGCCAGACCACCAGTACCCGATTCAGGATGTGGCCAAGATCCTCAAGTTCCCCCGGCACATCGCATAAATCTTCGGCATAACCATCGCCCGCTTCGACATCCGCATTGACCCCTACACTGGCAATCGCCGGTAAAAAACCGGCACTGAATCCAAACCAGGCATGGCCACTCTGGGCATGCCAGCGTCGCCAGGTTCCGAGCACCGCATCAAAATTCGATACCAGGGCCATCGCCAGCACCATCAAATGGGCCGGGGCCCAATCGAGCGCATCGGCTACCCGACCCAGTTTGGCCCGCAAGCGGCCCTCCAAACCGACCTCGATGCCCGTCTGTGCAGCACACTGTCGAAGCAAACGATAAGCGACTGCAGCCCCCGGACCCAAGAGAAAAAACCAGAACAGCAAGGCGAACCGACGCTGCAGGGCAGCAGTAACCCCCGCCCCCACCAACGCCTGGGCCTGCCATGGCAAATCTGCAGCCACCGGATCAACTTTCAGTACCTGAGCAGCGGCAAGGCGAGCGGTCTCGTCTGCAGCGTTGAAGATGGATTCGAGATCGGTTTCCAGTTCGCGGGGGCCAAGAGTCCAGACCAACACAGCCACCGCATAGATCAGCCACAGCACCCCAGCCAATGACAGGTTAAGGCTATAGGCGATCGCCGCCGCAAGCAGAGCTGGCAGGAGCACCACCAAAACAACTCCCGGCAAGCCATGTCCAAGCAACCTCAAGACCACTGATAACCAACCAAAACGGCGGTACCGAGCTAGCCGTGGAATGGCACCCAGTAGAGCCAGGGCAATCAAGATTGCGAGCAGTTTCAGGGCCATATTAACTCCAAACTGGATGGGCGTCATTGTAACCGCAGATCAGGTAACTGCCGATGGCTAATCCGCTTCATAAACCTAGCCCTGCGGTACAGTCCACCACAGGCCTGCCGACAAGCCTCGGGTCGCCCTGGAAACCTGACCACAGCACTCCCTACAATACTGGCCGGTACGAACTGCCGTCGACCATGCTGCGCCTCATCCCAGGGTGAACCCATGCGCACAGCGCAAACCTTGCGTCGTCCCCATGGAAGGTCAAACTGAAAACGAAGATCCACAGCCACAGGTCGTTTGGGCATTGGGATTGCGAATCACAAACTGAGCCCCGCCGAGACTCTCGCGATAGTCGACTTCGGCCCCGGCCAGATATTGCAGCGATAGGGGATCAATCAGCAAGGTAACTCCGTCACGAACCACCGCCAGATCATCATCAGCCTGGCTTTCCTCAAAGCTGAAGCCATACTGGAATCCCGAACAACCACCGCCATTGATATACACACGTAGTTTGAGCTCGTGATTGTTTTCCTCTTCAATCAGGTCTCGCACTTTTCCGGCCGCCGCCGCCGTGAACACCAGCGGCACTTCGGCGTGGCGATAATCGGGAGCCATATCATGCGTATCGATAGTCTTCATAACCACTCATTTCAGGGCAATTGCCCCGGTTTCAAGATCCTGCCTGGCGACAGGGGTTTCGGTCTGCGGACCACTCAAGCGCCTGGGTGATTCCTCGCAATGCACCATCCGGCCGTTGACCTGCGCTCCGGCAGCCATTTGCAGACTACAATAGTACACATCGCCCTCAATCCGTGCCTGGGCCGCGAGTTCCAGCCGTTCCGTAGCATGAATGTCGCCAATGACATGCCCGTCAATGGCTACCACCGGTACCGAGATCGTTCCGGATACTGTTCCTTCAGCGCTCAACACAATCATTCCCTCGGATCCATCGTTGACCGAAATCGAACCTTCGATAGTTCCACAGACATGCAGAGTGCCGATAAAATTCACATCACCATTGACTCGGGTTCCTGGTGCAACAAGGCTGGTCGTGGCAGATGCGTAACTACGTTTGCGAAACATGATGGTTACCTCGTTGATGCAAGTATCTTGGCCCAGGCAAATGCCCGCTCACTGGGTTTGCCATGCTTGGGTACCAGTCGTACCCGGACCCGGCTGGGTACAAAACCGGGGGGAAGTACAAGCATGCCACGAACCTGTTGAAAGTACTTGAACGCAAAAGCCAAACCTCGGCTCTGTTCAGATGGCGCCAGATGGTCCCAGCCCAGCACTACTGGTTTACCAGCCTGAATTCCCTCAACCGAGAGGAACAGTCGTCCACGGCTACCGGGATCCCTTTTTGCTGCTTGGGTCAGGGTAACGGTAAACGTATACCCAGCCGTTTTCTCCAGTGGCTGCATACGCAGAGCCAACACTCCAAGACCGGTACGGTGCGCATCGCCACCCACCAGACGTGAATAAAACGCTACATCCGAGCGTAGGTTTTCGATCTCCCCATCCCGTTCGAGCAAAGTGCTACGCAAGGACCTGACAGCAACCTGATTGACTCGGCGTGCCTGTTGCAGAATGGCCAGCTGTTGCTGGAGCTTCTGCAACGCTTGGTATGTGGATTGCTTGGCAGAATCTGCGGGGCTCGCTGGTTGAGCCCATCGACCTCCCAGATTCCAGGCTAAACCCAGACTGAACAGCCCAAGCACGATCAAAATCAGCCACCAAGCACGGGAGTGGGATGAGGCAGGAGGTCGGATAATGTGGCGCGGAGGCTGGGGAACGGGCATGATAAGTATTTAGTAGATGATTTTCGGTTATAGCCTTGCCCAGGGAGACGGGTCAAGGCACAAATAGAGATAATCGCTATTTTTCATCAATAAGGCCCGTCCATGCTTTGGCTGAAGGCGTTTCACATTATCTTTGTTGTCGCTTGGTTCGCCGGGCTGTTTTACCTGCCCAGATTGTTCGTCTATCACACCGAGACCACCGAGCCCGCGGTGCGGGCGCAATTAAAAATCATGGAAAGGAAGCTCATGATCATGACCCATATTGGAGGGATTCTGGCCATTATTTTTGGTCTGGCCCTGCTCAGTTGGTACATGTTACATGCTCCCGGTTATTTCCAGCAGGGCTGGCTGCATGCCAAACTGGCTCTGGTGGCACTGCTGATTATCTACCACTTCTGGCTACTTGGACTGAAGAATCGATTCTCTCGCGATGCCTGCAACTGGAGTAGTGCCCGGCTACGACTGTTCAACGAGATTCCTTCCGTATTGCTGGTCGGTATCGTATTGTTGGTCGTGGTTCAGCACCTATAGCAGACTGCCGGACTACGGATAAAGCAGCTGTGCAATGAGGCTGCCGAGCAAAAAATAGTTGATCTGCCAGCAACCTGCAGGCATGGTTCTATAGCAACGCACCCGGAAACAGGACAGGGTGTGGATACAGGTTCGGCAGGCAAATCGGTCCGAATCGGTCACCGAACTGCAAACCGGAAAGGGATATGGGCATGAATGGCATAACACCACGGATGCGCGACGCAGACTTGCAGGCGGTCTTTCTCAAGTATTTGCCACAGCGTCTGCACACTCTACTGTGGCGTACACGTACTCAGCTACGCAGCGGCTGGGACGTGAACGCCATGCACCGGCTGCACAGTGAGTACACAACCCTAGCCGGCACAGCCGGGCGTTATGGATTGATTGAACCCTCAGCCCAACTTGACTCCCTGGCTCAGACCTTGGGTGTCTGTCTGCAGGCCGAACGTCTGCCCGATCGTGCCGAAGGCTCTGCCATCGCTGTTCTGCTGGATGCCGTGCAGTCGAGCATGCCGGTCATTGCCCAGTTTCCAGTTCATCTAGACACCAGTGGAACAGCTCAGACTGAATTGCACCATGGCTATGCTCAGTTGGAACAGCCCCCAGCCGAGTACTGGATTCAACTCGATCAGGCCGGGCATGCCCCCCCGACGCAGAGCAGTGAATCCACTCCGCAGCAGGCGGTACCGAACAATCCGCGGGTCACCACACCTGCCAAGCCCGCCCCAGCCAACCTTGCCGAGTTTGCCGTCGTCCCCACAACGGCGGCTTCAGCCATGGAACCCCCTCTTGGCAAAAAAGCTGTGAACCGTCCTCCAAGCCTGCTTCTGGTCGGTACCGATGTGCTGCTGCAGGA
>CAYOLM010000051.1:0-3437 GCA_964404785.1 uncultured Mizugakiibacter sp. | reverse complement strand
ACCGTCCTCCAAGCCTGCTTCTGGTCGGTACCGATGTGCTGCTGCAGGAACTTGAAATACTCTATACACAAGGGGAAATTTCGTGCTGCCACGTAGATGAAGCGGCCACTGCACTGGCCATGCTGCGAGACAAAAAGCGACCCGAACTGATCGTACTGGGAACTTCGACACTACCCCAGCTTGTCGATCTGTCTAAAAAGTTGCATGCCATGCGTGCCGCTGCGAATCATGATGCGTCACTATTAGCGATTCTTGATCATGAAGATCTGAGTGCCCGTCTCGATGCATTGCGGGCCGGTGCTGATCACGCTATTTCCCGCACTCTGGGCGCCCACGTGGTGGCCGCACAAATCGAAGCCATGCTCGACGCCCGTAAGGAAAAGGCCTACCGAGTACTGGTCATCGACGACGACGCACCACAAGCCGCCTTTGCTGAGGCCATCCTGCGCAAAGCCGGCATGCAGATCCGGGTGGTTACCGATGCACTCAACTCCCTGGATGAACTCGACCAGTTTCGCCCTGATTTGATCCTCATGGATATCAACATGCCCGGTGCCGATGGGCTGGAGTTGACCCGCTTGATTCGCGAGCGCGAAGATTTCATGACCACTCCGATCGTGTTTCTATCCGGCGATCAGGATAGTGACCGGCGCTTCGCCGCACTTGAAGTCGGTGGTGATGATTTCATCACCAAACCGGTGCGACCCCAGCACCTGATTTCGGCCATCTCCAACCGTATCCGCCGGGCTCGTCTCAGCGCCCGGCAACATATCCAGAAGCCCTCCCGCAGCACGGGGGGTTTGTGCGACCGCAGTGCCCTTCTCGATCGTCTGCAGCAGCGTCTGGCAGCCGCCTCGGGGATTGTGGCCAAGGGCAGCCTTGCACTGTTCGAATTCGACGACTCCAGTGCGCTGCGTCAGGAACTTGGCCTATCAGGACTGGATCGACTGGTCCAGGAGTCTTCACACTGGCTCGCCGAGCGTCTTGATACGGGTGATTTCGTTGCGCCATTCGGCCAATCGGCCATGCTGTTGCTTTCCGAAGGTCGCAACGAAGCCCAACTAACTGATTTTGCCGGAGAATTACTTCAGGCTGTTACCCAGCAACGGTTTCAGGCCGCCGGCAGTCGGGCCCTATCTCTCAGCGCCGGGATTTGCGGTCTGGATACCGGCAGTACCGATCCTGCCGACCTATTCAGCCATTGCGATCAGGCCCTTGAACTTGCCCACCGACAAGGGAGCATCGCGATTGCCCACAGCGAACAGTTGGTCGGCAAAAATCCTCCCAATTTGGGCGACACGCTGCGCACGGCCCTCGACAACGATGCCCTGCATCTGGTGTTCCAACCACTGGTCCCGGTGGGTGATGTTCCCCCCGAGGCCCAATATCAAACCCTGCTGCGCTTACGCGACGATCAGGGCAACATCCATTCTGCCGTCGAACTGATTCCCCAGGCCCAAGCCGCTAAACTGCTTGACGCCATCGATCGATGGGTACTGAAGCAAGCTATCTCGATTATCTCCGCACGCCAGCGGATGGGTACGGAACTACGTTTATTCGTACCACAGAGCTTTGCGGTCATCGACCAGGTTTGGGGTAGCGACTCCCTACGAGGACACCTGCTCGAAGCACACATTCCCGCAACCTCACTGGTGCTGGAATATCGTGCTGACGAGTTGGGTTCAGGAGTTTCCCGCCTGGCCGGCCTCGCCGCCGATCTGCATCCCCAGGGCGTGCGTCTCGGCCTGAGTCACATTCAAGACCTTGAACTGGCCCGTACGCTAATTGATGTCTGCAACCCCGATTATCTACGCTTGGCACCTGAACTGGCCGACAGTCCGGATGCTGACGCCTTGGCTGAATTAGCCCATGCCCGCCAAGCCAAGGTCATTGGTCCACGAGTCGGCGACGCAGGTATGGCCGCTGCTTTTTACAGTGCGGGGGTTGATTACCTGCAAGGTAACTTTATTCAGGAGGCCGGTAACACCCTGAATTATTCTTTCCACCAACAGGGTTGAACGGAGCAGACCGATGCGCACCACGCAACGCGACACCGCTAGCTTGATCCTCAGCGGATTGACTCTGCTGTTACTGCTGGCACTGGTCATCGTAATCTCCACCGGTATCGCCACCCGTTATCCAGGTTGGGTTCTTGCCAGTCTGGTCGCCGTAGCCATCCTGGTCGTACTGCAGCAGATCCGGTCATCGTTACCGTTTAGTGCTGCCAGGTATGACAAGTCATCGCCGAAAGCCGTCAGTGCCGCTACCACCCGTCTGGTGGTACTCGAAAAAGAGCTCGCTACCCAGCAAGGATTGCAAAAAGAGTTGGTTGCCGCCAAGCGTGCGGCCGAATCAGCAGTACTGGCCAAGAGCGAATTTCTGGCCACCATGAGCCACGAAATCCGCACCCCACTGAACGGTATTCTGCCATTGCTCGACATCGTGCTCGGCGGTCAGCTTCCCCCGGACCAACGCGACTACCTGAGTACTGCACAAAAATCGGCACAGGAACTACTGCGCATCGTCGATGACATCCTTGACTATTCCAAGGTCGAGGCTGGCAAGCTCGAACTGGAAAACGTCACCACCAATGTGCATGAACTGGTTGACAGCCTGCGGGCCTTGATGGATAAACCGGCCAGCGACAAACATCTCAGCCTGCGCACCGTCGTGGACGATGAGGTTCGCATCCGCCTACGTGGCGATCCGGTCCGTCTTCGGCAAATTTTGACCAACCTACTCAGTAACGCAATCAAGTTTACTGATCGCGGCGGAGTATCCATTCGGGTCAGCCGCCGTTCTGAAACATCAACTCATCAGGAACTACTGTTCGCAGTGCGTGATACCGGTATCGGTATCGCCACCGCTGCGGCCACGCATCTGTTCCAGCCATTCCAACAGGCAGATACCTCGATCACCCGACGCTATGGAGGTACCGGCCTGGGTCTGACCATTTGCAAGAAACTGGTTGATCTCATGGCTGGCAAAATCGGCGTTCGCTCTGAACCCGGCAAGGGTTCGGTTTTCTGGTTCAGCATACCTATGGGCAAGCTCCCTGGTGAACTTGGTGCCAGCTACCAGAATCTTAATGGCCTGCGCGCCCTGTATCTGGGCAGTCAACGCGGTTTTCAGCAGATCAACCCGCTGCTTGCCGGTATCGGCATTGAGGCTGACCCAACCCGCGGTACAGCGGATACCCTGTCCCGCCTACGCCGCTCGGCACCGCTAGGCCGTGGCTTCGGCTATGAACTTTTAATTGTCGAGCTTGGTGGTGACTTTGGCGAAAGCTCCAACCTGGTTCGTACCGTGCTGCGTGACCCCGCCTTTCAGCGCGTCCGGGTGCTGTTACCCGGCGCACCACCCGACGCCGGCAGTGAACGGGTCGGGGTTTTACCACGCCAAGCCGACGATAGCAGCCTGCGGGCGGCAGTCGAAAA
>CAYOLM010000050.1:0-8246 GCA_964404785.1 uncultured Mizugakiibacter sp. | reverse complement strand
TGGCGTAGAGCGAAGTATCCATACGGTAATTCGGCCCCAATTTAGCCAGCGCCAGGGAGGCGGTAAACAGCTTGGTGTTGGATGCCAGGATAAACAACTTGTGGGCATTATGGGCATACAGGGTCTGGCCACTACGTAGATCCTCTACGTCGATACCCCACATGGCGCCCTTGAAGCGTGGCTGCTCAAGGAACGCGCGAATCCGTTGAGCCAGTGCTACGGGTGGAACCAGCGTCGCCGCTACCGCTCGAACCGTAACAGACCCGGCTCTGCCGATCTGCACGGCTGGTGTTGTTTGACTTGCTGGGGGAGATGCATCAGTACCCGGCACGGCAATGGGAGGTGCCACCGCCGCCGAGGATGTGGGCATCGCAACCGTGGCAGACTTAGCGGGTGCTGAAGCGTGGTCGTGGGCAAGTGCGACATTGGCACCCCCAGCAAGCAACAACAAACTGGCAATCAAACTCTTCCAGAAACGAGACATGAGGGATCAGGGTAGTGACAAGTGAATAAAGTACAGACCATCAGGGCCGCATCATCGCACGAGACCATGCCAATGACAGGATGAGTCCAAATCTGTCCTGCTTGGCAGTGCTGATGATGGCAAGCTTCCACCCGCCTGCGGTGGGCGTGCCCCCTTCTCTCACTCGCCCAATAGAAGAGACGAAGAGAGACGCGGGCCGGGGTTCACGTCCTACGGGTGTGTTCGGAGCTGTGGACGTTCGTCGACAGCTCATCCCCCTTCCCGTCATTCCCGCGTAGGCGGGAATCCACCCGGCCCGGATCACGTTTGATACTCGCTCAGACAGTGTCGCCAGAGCGTGGATCCCGGGTCTACGCCCGGGATGACGATCTGAGAGGCTGAGCATCGCTCAGGATGACAGAGGTGCTGCCCGGGGTAATGTTAATAGACGAGCTGGACCCGGGATGGTGCCGGGTTCCTTGCCTGTCATCTCCCCGTGTGGTGGTACGTGTCAGACAGCACGCCCTAAGCGCATCGACCATCGATCCGTAAAACATACCTGGGTGAACCACGAGGGAATATACATCTTGCTTGATCATGGGTACCGACTTGATAAGAGTCGGCCTGCCAGGTGGATTGAGTGGTGAGAAGCCGGACCTGGTTCAGGTTGGAGGATGACGTGGAATCAGAGAATTTTCCATATCCTTAAGGCAAATTATTATAAAATACCTACAGGTATAGGATTACAAAAGGAAAAGTAACTTGCAATCTACTTCGGATTGGGTTTCAATCCAAACCATGAAGGGATACATCCGACTCCTTTTGGCGTTTGCCTTGCTTGGGCTAATGGTTGCTGCCCAAGCTGCAGACGGCCCTCTTACGCAGATTGAGTCACTGCGCGTGCATGCCAGCACACAGAGGGTACGGGCGGTTTTTGATCTTTCCGGAGCGGCTACTTACCATATTTTCCAGCTTGCCAATCCCGATCGGCTGGTTGTGGATTTCTCCCACAGTCGCTTTGCGGATGGCTTTGGAGCCCCCAACGGAGCCGGTATCCTCAAAGACGTACGTACCGGCCAGCATGACAATGCCATCATGCGGGTGGTGTTTGATTTGCGCGATTCGGTACAGCCCAAGAGTTTCATGTTGCGACCTTCCGGCCGGGGTGGCTACCGACTGGTGGTGGATTTGTACCCGCATGCTCAGGCCAGACCGGTGGTCGCCGCGGAATTGCGCTACTTACCCCAAGGAGGTCGCAAGGTAGTGGTCGCAGTTGATCCCGGCCATGGCGGTATTGACCCTGGGGCCCGCGGTCCGAATGGGCTGCTGGAGAAAAATGTTACCTTGGCGATTGGTAAGCGTCTGGCAAAATTGATTGATGCCCAAGCAGGGATGCGGGCCGTGCTGACACGCACGGGTGATTATTATGTGTCCCTGCCGAAGCGCTATGCCATCGCCCGTAAGGATCATGCGGATCTATTTATTTCGATCCACGCCAATTCCTGTCCCCATGATTGTGGGGCCCGAGGTGCCTCGGTCTGGGTGCTATCCACGCGCGGTAAGGAGAGTGAGGCTGGGCGCTGGTTGGCCCGTAGCGAAAACGCTTCGGATCTGATCGGTGGCGTATCCCTGGATAATAAACCGCACGCATTGGCTGCCGTGCTGCTCGACCTTTCCCAGGGGGCCAGCATGCAGGCCAGTCGTGAGGTCGGCGCCGATGTATTGCATGCGTTGGGTCGCATCGGGCCTCTGTATAACCGGCGGGTGGATCATGCCAATTTCGTGGTGTTGAGGTCACCGGATGTACCTTCGATCCTGATCGAAACCGCATTTATCAACAATCCACGAGAAGCGCGTTTGCTGGGCTCACGGCGCTATCGACACCGGCTCGCCCGAGCCATTCTGGTTGGAGTAAAAGCTTACTTCGAGACCACTCCGCCACCGGGGACCTGGTTTGCCCTGCAGGCCGCGAAGAGGCGGGAACGGACCGCCGCACTGAATGATAGTTCTGCGCGGACGCTTGGCGTCGGATCGAGCCGTAGCCTCAGTCGGCTCGGATCACCGCCCACCGCCAACAACTCAATGCCACGCTAATCCTGGCCGCTTCAGTGCTGGCGACGAGTACCGGTGACGATACGATACGATACGATAGATACCCCCGCGCTGACGCCAGGGCGTCCTCACCGAACGAAGTGATACGCAAATCTGTTTTCAGTAACCAACGCATGCGTTCGGCTCCTCGAACCTGGGTACATCCTACTGCCAGATAAGCATCATTACCGGGCCGGTTCCGATCGCCATGGCCATGGCGTTATGCTTGCCCATCGCCATACGGATGTCGTCATGTCGATTCATGCGCTACCTGCCCATCTCATCAATCAGATTGCCGCTGGAGAAGTCATAGAGCGGCCGTTCTCAGTGGTCAAAGAACTGGTCGAGAACAGTCTCGATGCCGGAGCAGGCAGAATCGAGGTAGCCCTCAACCAGGGAGGTGCGCGGCTGATCCGGGTACGGGATAACGGTTGCGGAATTTCCGAGTCGGAGCTACGTCTTGCCGTGGCCCCCCACGCCACCAGTAAAATCACCTCATTCGAGGATCTGCTACGTGTAGGCACCTTGGGTTTCCGTGGCGAGGCGCTGGCATCCATTGCTTCTATATCGCGCTTTGTCATGGTATCGCGACAGGCGGATGCACCCCAGGCGGCCCGGGTCGAAGTGGATGGCGGCAAGCTTGGGGAGCTGCTACCGGATACCCATCCAGTGGGAACCACGGTGGAAGTTCGTGATCTGTTCTACAATGTTCCGGCGCGGCGTAAATTCTTGCGCGCCGAGCGCACCGAGTTTGCTCACGCCGATGAATGGCTGCGGTCGATAGCACTTGCCCACCCCGAGGTGGGTTTCCGGCTGCAGCACAATGGGCGAGAGATACGCCGGGTGGATGCCGCCAGCGGTGAGGATGCCCGCAGACAGCGCATCGCCACCTTGCTCGGCGAGGAGTTCGCTAACGATGCCCTGGGCATGCGGCTAGAAGCAGTGGGTATGTGTTTGCATGGTTGGCTCGGCCTTCCTGGTAGTGCCCGTCGCCAGCCGGATCGGCAGTTTTTTTTCGTTAATGGGCGATTAGTACGGGATCGGGTACTCACCCATGCCGTGCGACAGGCCTACGCCGACGTGCTGTTTCATGGCCGTCATCCGACCTATGTGTTGTTTTTGGAAATGGATCCAGCTGGCGTGGATGTCAACGTGCATCCGGCTAAGAGTGAGGTGCGTTTTCGTGAGCAACGCCTGGTACATGACTTTTTGTTCCGCAGCCTTTCAGAGGCTTTGCTGGAAACCCGTGCTGGCAACTCTGCCGGGAACGGTACCCTTGAGGCTGTTGCCACGACTGTCGGTGATCCAGGCCTAGCAGCCGGGAATCGGGCCGCACCCTCGATGCCTGCCTATTCGACGCCCCGCCAGGGAGCCATGCCACTGGCGGTACACGAGCGTGGCAGCGACCCCTATCGTATTTTATTAGATGGGGCCTCCTGTTCTCAGCCGGATACGCCGGCCGTTGCTGAATCCGGGAAGAGCGAATCAATGCCCCCGCTGGGCTATGCCATAGCGCAGTTACACCATGTGTATATTCTTGCCGAAAACAGCCAGGGGCTGGTGCTTGTGGATATGCATGCCGCACATGAGCGCATTACTTATGAGCGTATGAAAGCGGATCGGGATGCCTCCCGATTGCGCTCACAATGGCTGCTAGTCCCACAGACCCTGGCGGTCAGCTTACGCGAGGCGGAGACCGCTGAAATACATACCGAGGTACTCGCCGGATGCGGTTTGGAGATTTCCCGTAGTGGTCCTGAGCAGGTAACGGTTCGCCGTATTCCAGTCCTGCTGGAAGGGGCTGATATCACCAGACTCACTATCGATGTGTTGTCGGAACTTACTGAACACGGTGACTCCCGCCGCTTGCAGGAGCAGGAAAATGAATTGCTCGCCAGCATGGCCTGTCATGGTTCGGTGCGCGCTGGTCGTCACCTGGAGATTGTAGAAATGGACGCGCTGTTGCGGGAGATGGAGAGTACCGAACGGAGTGGACAGTGTAACCATGGCCGCCCAACCTGGGTTCAGCTGTCGATGACCGAACTTGACCGATTGTTTTTACGCGGTCGCTGAGGATCCCCGTGTCGACATCTGTTGATCACCAGCCGGTGGACGGCGGCGGTATGTGAGCTTTATCTGAACGGATTGAACCTACCGGAGGTTGGGACGTTATAGGGCTTGTCGTAGCAGGTCATCGTATCCTGTCGGTGATAATTGCTCGTGGATTCTGTTCCTGGTAGCGGTAAGTACCTCGATAAACTGACTGCTCGACGCGATGACTGCGTTACGTCCTTGTTCAGTCATCACCTATCGACCTACCGAGTCTCTGAGATTCTCTCCATGGGATCTTCTTGCACTCGAACTGCTCGCTACAGTTTCTCGACCTGCTTTGCTGTTCCCTGTGGAAAAATGCAGGATAGCGTCGCGCTTCCCGATAGCCAGCCAGATGCCGGATATGGCAGGAATTTGGGTGGAGAGAACCCTAGGGTAATAAGAAATTGGCTAGCAATACGACGTTTTTGGGAACCTTTTGCCACGATTAGACTCTACGCTTTGAGGCCGAGTTGTCCGGCCACTTGTTTTTAGGAGAAGTTAGCGTATGTCCAAGCTCAACCGCTACATCTTCGTAGCTCTTGCTGCGTTTGCCCCTGTAGTGTTCGCTCAGGCCCCAATATCCGGGGCAACTCGTCCTGCCAAAGCCAATGCGGTCAAGGCCCCACCGATGGTACCCGCCAATAAGAACCAGTTGTCCTATGCGCTGGGCTATCAGGTCGGTAACCGTCTTGCTGTGTGGAAAAAAGCCTTTGGGGAACAGGTAGATCTAAGACGGGTAATTCGCGGTCTTGAGGATGCCTACAGTAAAAAGAAGCCAACTGTTCCGCTCAGGGATATGCGTAACCAGTTGGTCAGTCTGCAAGGGCGTATCCGGGCAAAATCAGAAGCCAGATTCCGACGATTGGCGGCCACAAACCTGCAAAAGAGTGATGCTTTTCTAGCTGCCAACAAGTCCAAACCGGGGATTGTTACGTTGCCGAATGGTATCCAGTATCGGGTTCTTGAGCGGGGTACGGGTCGGGTGCATCCAACCCTCGACTCCAAGGTGACCATGCACTATCGCATTTCTCTGGCCAATGGACGTGAGATCGCCAGCAGCTACGCTAAAGGCAAACCGATAACAATAGAGGTGAAAAGGGCGCTTGGCGCTTGGAAGGCGGCCCTGCCGCGGATGGTGGTCGGCGCTCGGTGGCAGATCTATGCGCCGCCAAAATTCGCTTTCGGATTGCGTGGCTTGCCACCCGATGTCGGTCCGGACATGGCAATCAAGTTTGATGTCAAACTGCTGCGTATTGACAGTAAGTAAGTTTGGATCGAGTCTGCATAGGAAACGGGGCGCTTTAGTGCCCTGTTTCCGTTATAGGAGGCTCTATAATGCACAGATGCCCAGTATCGGTGTTTCTCCCCAGCTTGTTGCACCCTACACGGGGGGCTCCCGCTGCGGTCGAGGAGACGGTATTCGTCGGCTAGGCCTGATGCGGCACTACGTGCCGTTGCAAGCTATGTTGCGGCGAGGTCTGTTGCGTATCGGTGGGTTCTTACGGAACCGATCCGTATGAACCCTGAGCTGGCCAGGATCGTGCCCGCACTTCACTCCTTGCAACTTCCACCGCAACCGCCGGGGTGGAACCACTCCGAACTGAAGGGTCTCCTTGAGGCTTCTCCAAGTGTTCCAGCAGCGGTGCTGGTGCCATTGCGGGTGGATCCGCGAGGTGTCCAGGTTCTGTTTACCCGGCGCAATGATGAGTTGCGGCAACACGCCGGCCAAGTCAGTTTTCCTGGGGGCAGTAGCGATCCCAACGATGCCGGGCCGGTGGCCACGGCATTGCGCGAATGTGCCGAGGAAATCGGTCTGTTTGCGCATGCGGTTCGGCCCCTTGGATTTCTTGATTGTCTGGATACGATCAGTGGTTTTTGTGTAACCCCAGTGGTAGCCGAAATCGATACCGAGTTTCATCCCCAGCCCAATCCTGATGAAGTAGCCGAGGTCTTCGAGGTGCCCCTGACGGCGTTTCTTGAGCCAAAACGATGGCGTTCCCGTAAGGTGGAGTACCTTGGAGCAATGCGCACCCTGCACGAATTCGATTTCTCCGGCCCGCGTATCTGGGGAGCAACAGCAGCGATACTGGTGAATCTGATTCGGCGTATGAGCTTGACATGAACGCGTTAGAGAGGCATCCGCAAGATTTGATTTCAGTGCAGGAGCTTGCCGACAGCTTGAGAGGTAAGGGTGAGCTGCTGCTGGTCGATTGCCGATATGCTCTGGCCGATTCCGAGCAGGGCTGGCGGGCGTTTATCGATGCGCACATCCCCGGTGCCGTGTACTGCCACTTGGATCGTGATCTGGCGGATCTTTCCCGCACCGCACATGGTCAGGGCCGCCATCCGTTACCCGATGCGTGGGTTTTCATGCAGCGTTTACTGTCCTGGGGCTGGCGACCCGGCCGCACACTGGTTGCCTACGATGCGGCTGGTGGCGCCGTAGCGGCGGCACGGCTGTGGTGGATGATGCGCTTACTCGGGCAGCCAGCGCAGGTTCTCGATGGCGGCTGGCAAGCTTGGCATGCGGCGGTCGAGTCGGGGCCGAGCACTTGGCCTGATCCTATACCTGCCAATGCCGCAAGCAGGGGCAATGCTCACTTCGAGGAGCGGGCATTGCCAGAATCAAAACATTTGCCATCGATACTTGCGCAAGGTGGGCGACTGCTGGATGCGCGAACGGCAGAACGCTTCCGAGGCGACATCGAACCCATCGACCGGGTTGCCGGTCATGTTCCAGGGGCGCAAAACCGACCGTATCAATCCAATCTTGATGAGCAGGGCTTATTCAAACCAGTCGCGGTACTGCGTCAAGAATTCGAAGCCTTACTGGGAACCTGCCCCGCCGGGCAGGTCGTGCATATGTGTGGCTCCGGGGTGACCGCTTGCCATAACCTGTTAGCAATGGAACATGCCGGGATGTGTGGATCACGTGTTTATGTCGCCTCCTGGAGTGGTTGGAGCAGCGATCCACAGCAGCCGACAGCACGCGGCGAGGCTTAGCGTTGCATCCAGGCTGCACTGAAGTGGAATCCAAGGATCCATGGCCCATCGATCCCGGACTAGGTTCACGCTCCATCCTGGCGACGCCCGCTTCAGGGAACCGGGTAGTTATCCGATATCGTTATCCCGGCCCTCCCCATTTACGTCATCCCGGGCGTCGACCCGGGATCCATAGAGCATCTGCGGTAACAAAATCAGCCCGCATTTATCGGTGCGACCAAAAGGAGTAAATACCTCTCGTATGGCCACTGCGTGGCCATGGTTTCTTCACCGGGTTCCCGCCTGCGCGGCAATGACAAAAAGGGGGCGATACGATGCGCAGCCCTTCCATCCGCCATCCCCAACGTACCCATAGAGCGCTAACCCCGGCCACCTTTCTCTTACTTCGTTCTCATGAGTGGAAGGAAAAAGGAACACGTCTACCGCCGGTGGGTGGACAACTTGTCACTACCATGACCAAGCAGGAAAATCTCCGGCGGCGGGCCCGTCGGAAAGCTTGCCTTCGGCCATACAATGGATAAAAGCTGGCTTGATATTTTAGGCCTTTCTATAAGGTTCCCAATCTCAGGAGTTCATCCAGCCAGACTGCTGCCTG
>CAYOLM010000049.1:0-8312 GCA_964404785.1 uncultured Mizugakiibacter sp. | reverse complement strand
TTCCGCTCTCACTGACCACCGGCCACTGGTCACAAGTCACTGTTCATGGCATCGACGTGTTCCACCCCAACACCGGCGAAGTCCGCAGCGACGGTGCCGAAGGCATCGCCTGCTGGTTCATCGACACCGACTACAATGAAGAAAGCTTCTTCGTCCGCCACGCCTACTTCCTCGGCGCCAACGATCCCTACAAGGCCCTGAAAACCACCCTCAAGGCCGAAATCAACGAAGAGGCCTGGGCTACGCTGCACAGCGACACCTCCCGCCCCTTCGGCAAGCCGGAATCCGGCCGAATCGCTGTCAAAGTCATCAATCACCTCGGCGATGAGGTGATGAAGGTGTTTCGGGTTGGAGGTGGTGTGTCATGAGCGATTCATTTCCCAAACTCACCAGTCCACCCATCGTCGAAGCAGTCATCGATTTCGAATGTGATTTGCCACCTTTGTTTGACCTCAAGGCTTTGGAGCAGCCTGCGCGTTTGAGAGCTTCGCGCTCCAGGCCCTTGTTCAGACGATCATGTGTTATCACGACCCAACCTTTTTCCTGGGATGGTGAGGCGATCCATTCCGTGTCTGGAGTGGTTGCAGTAAAGCGATCACGTAGATGGGTGACTTGTGCCCCATTCTCTGGCGGTAAGTTCGTTCAGAGCGCGCTAGCGCCGGTGGGAGGTTGTTATCAAGCAGCAGCTTCACGCAGCCTGTAGCCGCTCAAAGCGGATCGCTGCATTAACAGCTTTGGTCGGGATTTCATACAAACGTGCAACTCGTTGCTTATCTTTGCTTTCCGCCAACCATGCGTCATACAGGATGTCGGTGCGTAATCCTACTTCGGTGACGACTGGTTTCCCGAAGGCGATGGCGGGGTCAAGTACGACGGCCTCGCTACGTTTCATGGGAAACCAACGCACGGCACGTTTGCTGGCGTTGAATTCGATACCTGCATACAGCGATGATCGTACGATACGTTCAAAAACATATTGGCGTCTACGGAGATCGAGCAATTCAATTTCCCCGCTTTCTTTCATGGCTTCAGCAAAGATTGTCTCACCATCGGTCTGGAAGCGTTCGCATGTGAACGGGTATGGGCTTTTGAAAATGGAGCGTGCGTTGGCGGCCGCAATGCGGATAGTTTGGAGGCTGATGCCAAGCTCACGAAATACTTTTATGAAACGGACTTCCAATAGGTCGTGGAAGCTTAAACCGGCCATGTCGGCATCAACGATTTCGGGCTTCCATAGCGGTGGGTAATACCGTACGCCCTCGTTTTAGCCTTTCGCGTAACCCTGTAACCAGCGTCGTAGAGCACCAGGCCGTACGCCGACAAGTCGGGCAGCTTCTGGAAAGGTATAGAGGCCGATGCCGGTCAGTTGCATGGTAATGCTCCCTCTATTAGGTCAAATATACCTTAATTTTGACTCTATCATGCCAGGATTGTCCTTTCACGGTTTGCGTGTGGCATCTTTTCCAGATTGGAAAATACTATAAAGACAGTTCGATGGGGACTTCACGACAATGTGCGAGATATCGGTATTATATTAGAATTAGCTGGTTTATGAAGATATTGTAAGTTAGCTAATTTCAGTATAGAATCAGCCTATGGATCCGGTTAAAAATCCGTTTGCACCCGGCGCAGGTACGCCGCCACCGGAATTGGCCGGCCGTGACGATCTGCGTGAGACGGTCCGCATCGCCATTGAGCGGGTGCGGCAGCGACGACCGGCAAAAAGCATTCTGATGGTTGGGCTCCGCGGCGTGGGCAAAACCGTGCTGTTGGAGCGGATGAAGGAGGATGCCGAGGCTTCCGGTCTCTGTACGATCAAGATTGAAGCCCCCGAGAAGCGCTCGCTTCCGGCGCTACTGGCACCGCAACTCAGGCAGATCTTGTTGCGACTTTCCCGTAACAAGCAGGCCAAAGATCTGGCGATCAGAGCCCTGCGTGCCTTGGCGGGATTTGCCAAGGCACTAAAGGTTGAATACCGGGATATCACGGTTGGCCTGGACTTTGAGCCCGAACCCGGTCTCGCGGACAATGGCGATCTGGAGCTCGATCTGCAGTCGCTGCTTGAGGCGGTCGGGGAGGCGGCACAGAGCGCGGGGACGGCACTCATCATCTTTATTGATGAGTTGCAATATGTGGCGGAAATGGAGCTTGCGGCGCTGATTACTGCGTTGCACCGGGCCGCACAACGCAGATTGCCGATTACCCTGGTGGGCGCCGGACTGCCTCAGTTAAGAGGGCGCATGGGGTATGCCAAGTCTTATGCAGAACGCTTATTCGACTTTCCCCGAGTGGGGCCGTTATCGAAGGAAGATGCGCGCCGTGCGCTGGTGAAGCCTGCGACCGAGGAAGGGGTCGAGATTCAGCCGGATGCACTCGACAGAATCGTCGAGGAAACCCAGGGTTATCCCTATTTCATTCAGGAATGGGGCAAGCATACGTGGGACGAAGCGGAAGCCTCGCCGATCACGGTAGAAGATGTCGCCGGAGCCTCCAGGCAAGCGATCGCCGCGCTTGATGAGAGTTTTTTCCGGGTACGCTTCGATCGTCTCACCCCCACGGAGAAAAGATACCTTCGAGCCATGGCGGAGTTGGGGCCGGGTCCACACCGTTCCGGAGACGTGTCCGAGGTGCTTGGCCGCAAGGTGACATCGTTGGGGCCGACCCGCAACCAACTGATCTCGAAGGGCATGATCTGGAGCCCGAGCCACGGCGATACGGCCTTTACGGTACCGCTGTTCGATGAGTTCATGTGCCGCATCATGCCGGGCGATGACTGGAGAACAAGCTAACAGGGGTATATACGTCCGGCATTTGATTTGACGGAGGAGATTAATGAGTTTCTGCATCGCCGATACTTTTACCGCTAGCCTTACGCGGCTAAGTGGCGATGAGCAGAAATCTGCCAAGACTACGACTTTTGATATCCAGTTGACCCCTGCCAACCCCGGCCTGAGTTTCCACAAGCTGGACCAGGCCATGGACAAATACTTCTGGGCCGGTGAGGGTGGATTTAGGCCGTTTCGTATCAAAGTCAACGGTGTGGGCGTGTTCCACCCCAACATCGGCGAAGTTTGCAGTGACGCTATCCAACGACCCCTACAAGGCCCTGAAAACCATCTTCAAGGCCGAAATCGACGAAGATGTTGGGGTGGCGCTCAACAGCGACACCTCTCGTCCCTTCGACCAGTTGGAATTCGACCGAATCGCCGTTGAGGTCATCAATCACCTCGGTGATGAGATGACGAGGTTGCGCTGATACGCGTGAGAAACAGGATTGAGTAGTCCATCCAAGGCTGAACGTAGCATTACAGGGTATTCTACTATTACGAAGTATTTCGCTATATGTATCAATAGGATACATAGAATTCACCTGCGAAATATTTATCGGGAGACTTTGTGATGAGGGGAAAAATGGTGACATGGAGTAAAGAATTCTTGATAATGTCCGATATGACACTGTATATGGTGTCATATGACTGAGAGAAAGCGGTTTGACACGGTTATGAGACGGCTGTACTCGGCGGGAGCCACGATTCGCTGTCAGGAGTTGGCGGAATCGCTGGTATTGCTTGGCTTCGAGGTGCGCGATGGTAAAAAATCCGGTCATAAGGTTTTCGTACACCACAGGATCGCGTCGTTCACCTCTGGCGGCTATACCTGTGGCCATAGACATAACCCCGAGATCAAACCGGTTTACATCAAGCAAGTCATTAAGCTGCTGAACCAGTACGAAACGGAATTGATTCAGTATTTAGGAGAGAAGCAATGAGCGTTGATCCACATGCCTACAACATCACTATTCGCCGTGCGGTTTTCGAGGGCGAGACCCTGTTCGAGGCGCGGGTAAAAGAGCTGCCGGATCTAGCTGAGTACGGCGAAAGCTTTGCTGAGGCCTACGAACTTGCCGTGGATGCCATCGAGACGGCCGCTAAGGCTTTCGCAGAGAAAGGTCGCGATTCCCCCCCCGCCATGGTCCCTGCCGATGAATTCAGCGGCCGAGTGACTCTGCGCTTGCCGCGCAGTCTCCATCGCGCTATGGCCGAGGTTGCCGAGGTCGAAGGAGTGAGCCTTAACCAACATCTGGTCAACGTGCTGAGTTATTACTCGGGATTTGCTATGGGCAGCAAGCTGCAAGGCACGTCTCCTTGGCGGACCGTACCGGTAGAGACCAACAGGGCATCGGCTGGTTCACACCTTCGCCTTGTGCAGAGCAAGAACCTTGAAAATGAATCCAGGGGTGCTTGGGCTAACTGTGGATAACGCACTGCAAAAGGCTATCGACTGCCTGACCATTCAGGATGTGTATTTGCGCTCCTCCAGTGCGGCCTTGGAGGATGCGTTTGAACCCAAATACGCCCCTCATCTGGATAAGTTGGAGGTGCAGTTCAAGCATGTCGTGACCCATTTAAACGTACTGGAGCTGAAGCAAGACGATAATACTATCCACCTCTTCCGGGTCTTTGTGGAACTGGGTGCTCGTTGGGTTCTGCCCGTCGGGGAGGATGATAGCTCTAATGACCCGAAGGTCATGGCCCATATTGAAGGCGTTATGGTCGCCGAATATCACATGCAAACCAATCCCGGTGAGGAAGTCTTAAAGGTGTTTGCCTTAAAAAATGCAAGTTTCCACATTTGGCCTTACTGGCGTGAGTATCTCACCTCGCACTGCCTGCGCATGAACTTGCCCAAGTTGATCTTGCCTATAAGGCAATTCGCCAGCAATCAAGAGTCGGAGTGATTGTTAGGTGAAGCAGATATTGCAATGAATTTCCGCATTGCCGACACCTTTACCGACAGCCTCACGCGTCTGACCGGTGACGAGCAGAAGTTGGTCAAGACCACGGCCTTTGATTTGCAGATGAACCCGGTCAATTCTGGCATGAGCCTGCACAAACTGGACAAAGCGATGGCACACACTTCTGGCTGGCGTGTATCCACGGCATCGATGTCTTCCACCCCAACACCGGCGAAGTCCGTAGCGATGGCGCCGAGGGTATCGCCTGCTGGTTCATCGACACCGACTACAACGAAGACGCTTGGGCCTTCGATAAGCCGGAATCCGGCCGCATCACCGTCAAAGTCATCAACCACCTCGGCGATGCAGTGAAGGCATTTCGGGCTGATTAGTAGAACCGCTGGCCATAAACCAATAGATTAGGTCGAGCTCGCCTCGTCTAATGAGAAAATATCTCTCTAAACAAGTAATATTCCATTAATTGAGCTATAATTTGCTTCCAGAACTCTGAATTATCCTCTGATCAGGGCACTATATGATTATCGAAATTACTGTGGAAAACTGGATGTCGTTTCGTGATCCTGTGACATTTTCCATGGTCGCCAGCCGCGAGCGCCAGCATGGGGAACGGGTGCCGCGTGTTGCCAAGTACCCAACCCGAGTGCTGCCCGTAGCCGCGATTTATGGCGGCAATGCCTCCGGGAAGACCAATTTCTTCAAGGCGCTGAGTTTTGTCAAGAACCTGGTCATTAAGGGTACGCTGCCGGATAGCTTGATTGCCGTGGAACCGTTTCGTCTGGATGCCGCCATGGCAAAACAGCCGACACGATTCTCGTTTCAGTTGCTGGTCGAGGAAACAATTTATGAATTCAGTTTCACGCTGACACACAAGGCGATTCTGGAAGAAAAGCTGGTGCAGATTTCCAGCTCCAGTGAGAAGGTTTTGTATGATCGCCGTGAGGGTGAGCCGAATTTCGATGCATCATTACGTGATGACCAGGCACTTCGTTATGCCTTCAAGGGGACACGTGACAATCAGCTTTTTCTGACCAATACGGTCTCGCAACAGGTCAATGTATTTCGCCATGTTTATGACTGGTTCAAGGATACCCTGGAACTGGTGGCTCCGGATTCCCGCTTTATGCCGTTCGAGCAGTTTTTTGATGAGGGGCACCCGCTTTACGGGACGATGAGTGAGGCGCTGCCGCAACTGGATACCGGTATTACTCACCTGGGTGGTGAACAGGTACCGTTCGACAGTATCCCAATGCCTGACGTGCTGCGGGCCAATCTCCAGGATGAATTGCAAGAGGGCATGGCAGTTCGTTTAATGGCCGAACCCGTCAGGGATTGTTATGTGGTGACCAGAAAGGATGGTGCGCTGATGGCGAAGAAGCTGGTGACCTATCATCCAAATACAGATGGTACCGAGATCAAGTTTGATATTGGCCAGGAGTCGGATGGTTCACAACGGGTCATTGACCTGCTGCCGGCATTTCTTACCATGTCTGCGGCGAAATCAAAAAAAGTCTTCGTGATCGATGAGGTGGATCGAAGCTTGCATACGCTATTAACGAGGCAGTTGCTTGAATCGTATCTAAATAGTTGCTCAACGGATAGACGATCTCAGCTTCTGTTTACAACCCACGACGTGTTGTTGATGGATCAGCAGTTGTTCCGGCGGGATGAGATGTGGGTGGCAGAACGGGACGGCTCGGGCGCTTCCAATCTAATTTCCTTCGCTGAATACAAGGATGTCCGCTATGACAAGGATATCCGTAAGAGTTATTTGCAGGGTAGGCTGGGTGGAATTCCAAGGATTCTGCTAAGTGGTGCACTTTCCGGTCACTGCGATGGCGCGCAGGGTCAAGAGGCCAACGGCTGATGCAAAAAAGACGGAGCTTTCAGCGCCCGATTGGTGTTCGCCGCTACCGCAAGTTGATGGTCATTGCCACCGAGGGAAGCAAGACTGAGCCTCAATATTTTTCTTTATTCAATAACCTGGAATCGGTAATAAAGACTTATTGTTTGAAAGGTGGTCGCGATAGTGCGCCGCCCCGTGTACTGAAAAGGATGCAGGTATATCTAAAGGACTCTGGTTTGCTTCCTACCGATGAGGCATGGTTGGTAGTCGATAGAGACAGTTGGACGGGGGAACAGTTGGACCAACTTCATCACTGGTCCGCACAAGCGAATAACTACGGATTTGCGCTCAGTAATCCCAGTTTTGAATATTGGTTGTTGTTACATTTCGATGAGGGCAAAAGAATTGCAAGTTCCAGGGACTGCTTGGATCGATTGAGGGCATATCTTCCAAACTATAAAAAGGATATCGACCAGAAGAAATTTACGCCTGATATAATTGATGCAGCAATCGAGAGGGCTAGCCAGCGTGACAATCCACCATGTGCAGACTGGCCTCGAATGGCGGGCAATACAACGGTCTATCGGTTGGTCAGAAAACTACTCGGAACAACAGGCTAATGCAATTCCGTATCGCAGATACCTTTACTGACCGTCTCGCCAACCTCAATGGTTAGGAACAGAAATCAGTCAAGACTACCGCTTTCGATCTACAACTGGATCCGGCCAATCCTGGAATGCAGTTTCACAAGTTCGACAGAGCCAAAGATTCGGGTATGATTATGACTAGGGGCAACGATTATGGCCATCTCTAATCAATTGAAGGCATTACTAAAATCGCACATCGAGGGTGATAATGAGCGGTTTTACTCTGTCGCAGTGCAGCTCGCGGCCCATGAAGCAAAAATTGGTCATGGCAAATTGGCCGAAGAGTTGCGTGACCTGCTAGATCAGGCCAAGGCACGCGGTGGTTTGCCTCCAAAGGAGGCCCCCAGGGCGGTACCTATCGGGCGTCCACGAGGTGAGCTAGCAGGGCTGCTCAGTGTCGATTACCCCAAAAACCGTCTGGGTGAAATGGTGTTGGATGAACCATTGGCCGATCAGCTCAAACGTGTCATCCGGGAACAGCGCCAGGCCTCCAGAATCCTTGCTCATGGGCTGTCACCCCGGCGCAAGCTGCTGTTGATGGGGCCGCCTGGCACTGGCAAGACTATGACGGCGTCGGTCTTGGCCGGGGAACTCGGGCTGCCACTATTTCAGGTGCGACTGGATGGCTTGATCACCAAGTATCTGGGTGAAACCGCTGCCAAATTACGCCAAGTCTTCGATGCCACAGATCGCACCCGGGGAATTTATTTTTTTGATGAATTTGACGCCATTGGGTCTCAGCGAGGGTTGGCGAATGATGTGGGTGAGGTGCGGCGCATTCTGAACAGTTTCTTGCAGATGATTGAGCAGGATGATTCGCACAGTCTGATTGTTGCGGCAACCAATCATCCGGAAATTCTGGATCATGCTCTATTTCGACGATTCGACGATATTCTGCACTATACGTTGCCGGATGAAGGGCATATCGCTTCTGTCCTGAAATCGAGGCTAGGCAAAATAGCGGTGAAGGGCGTTTCCTGGAAACGTCTGGCCAGCAAGGCGGAGGGACTCAGCTATGCCGAGGTGGTTCGGGCTTGTAATGAGGCTCTGAAGGATGCGTTGATGG
>CAYOLM010000048.1:3441-8436 GCA_964404785.1 uncultured Mizugakiibacter sp. | reverse complement strand
TTTGAGGTGCCCGCACCCCTCCCCGTCATTGCTGCGCAGGCAGGAATCCACCCGGCCCGGATCACAGTTGATGCTCGCGTGGGCGCTGCCGCCAGGCCGTGGATCCCGGGTCTTCGCCCGGGATGACGGGATTTTTTGAGGTGCCCGCACCCCTCCCTGTCATTCCCGCGCAGGCGGGAATCCACCCGGCCCGGATTACAGTTGATGCTCGCGTGGGCGCTGCCGCCAGGCCGTGGATCCCGGGTCTTCGCCCGGGATGACGGGATTTTTTGAGGTGCCCGCACCCCTCCCTGTCATTCCCGCGCAGGCGGGAATCCACCCGGCCCGGATTACAGTTGATGCTCGCGTGGGCGCTGCCGCCAGGCCGTGGATCCCGGGTCGTCGCCCGGGATGACAGGAAAAGCATTGCGCTTCGCCCGGGATGACGAGCCTTTTTGTGTTGCCCACCCCCTTCTCGTCATGCCCGAGAAAGTGGGTATCCGTCGTCCCCCTCCCTGCTTGTCATTGCTGCGCAGGCAGGAGCCCTGCGTAATAGGTCATGATCAGCAAAGTATTGTCAATTTACTCTTCCAGAAAAGGGCTTTAACCTTGGACTGGAGGCTCAGAAGTGAGTTCAACCTATAAATATCTAATATAAAGACATGATGTTTAATACTTGACTATTACTATTTAATACTACATTATCTATATATTATCCATTAGTTTTGGTTTATATGATCAGCGCTACCCAGATGCGTGCCGCCCGTGCTTTGCTTGCCATTGACCAACGCCAGCTTGCTGAGGCGGCCGGACTATCCCTGCCGACCATTCAGCGCATGGAGGGCAGCGATGGGCAAGTGCGTGGCAATGTGGAATCCATGACACGAGTTGTTGAGGCACTTGATCACGCTGGTGTGGAACTGCTCGCAAAGGGTGTTCCCAGTACCGCCGGTGGGCAAGGGGTGCGCCTCAAATTGCCGCTCGCCACCGATCTTGAGCAGGGCAGTAAATAGACCCTATATGAATGCCATGTGGACATTGGCAGGGGGTGCCCTGCTGCTCGCCCTGGCTTCGGCACTCAGCGGTCTTGCTGCCACCACGCGTCGGCCAGCACTGTTACGTCAGTTGTCATTGCCCCTGTTTAGCCTGGCGGGCCTTGCCGCCTTGGTCGGCGGCCTGTGGGTGCTGGGCACCCGGGCAACAGGCACTTTGCAATTACCGCTGGGCTTGCCATGGTTGCCCTGGCGGTTACACCTGGATGCGTTGTCGGGTTTTTTTCTCGCCCTGATCGGGCTGTTGTCGATAGCGGTCGGTATCTATGGTCGGGGCTATGTGCGCGAGTTCGAGAACGGCCGGGATTCATTGCCCGCACTGGGCTTTTTCTCTGGATTATTCCTGTTCAGCATGCTGCTGGTCGTGCTTGCCGGTGGGGCCTTGGTGTTCATGGTGGCTTGGGAGCTGATGACGCTCTCCAGCTATTTCCTGGTCGCTTTTCAACACGAGCAGGCTGCCACCCGGCGCGGGGCTTTTCTGTATCTGTTAATGGGACAGATCGGTGGGGTGTTCATCCTGCTCGCCTTCGGCGTGTTGGCCAGTTTCGCTGGCAGTTTCAGCTTTACCGCGATGCGTTCCATCCATCTACCCGTGGTCTGGGCCAGCATTGCTTTTGTGCTCGCCTTCATAGGTTTCGGCATGAAGGCCGGACTGGTCCCCGTCCATACCTGGTTGCCAGAAGCGCACCCGGTAGCGCCTTCACATATCTCTGCCCTGATGTCGGGAGTGATGCTCAAGGTAGCGGTCTACGGATTCTTACGGGTCATCTTCGATCTGCTCGGCCCCGTCCACTGGCAGTGGGGTGTTGCCGTACTGGTGATAGGTAGCGTCTCGGCACTGCTAGGGGTGCTGTTGGCATTGCTGCAGAACGATCTCAAGCGACTGTTGGCCTATAGCTCGACAGAAAACCTGGGGATCATTTTCATTGGTTTGGGCTTGTCGATGATTTTTATCGGCACCGGCCACACTGTACTCGGGGTACTGGCTTTGCTGGCGGCGCTCTATCACACGCTCAACCACACCCTTTTCAAGGGTCTGCTATTCATGGGGGCAGGCGCTATTCTGCATAGCACCCACGAACGCGATCTGGATCAAATGGGCGGGCTGTTGCGGCGCATGCCGTGGACCGGATGGTTCTTCCTTATTGGCAGTATCAGCATCTCTGGACTGCCTCCACTGAATGGTTTTGTTTCGGAATGGCTCACTTTTCAGGCTGCCTTACAGGCCTGGCACCTACAAAATGGATTGCTGCGAGCTCTTATTCCGCTGGCCGCCGTAGCTCTGGCATTGACCGGGGCGCTGGCTGCAGCGTGCTTTGTCAAGGTTTATGGAATTGCTTTTCTGGGTCGAGCGCGCAGCCGCCATGTACGCCGTGCGCATCCGGTACCCATGAGTATGCGCATAGGCCAAGGCCTACTGGCAGCCCTTTGTGTGGCCGCGGGCCTGCTGCCGGCCAGCATCATTACCCTGCTCGAAGGCGTGTCATGGCAACTGCTGGGAACCGGCTTGTCACCGGCGGATGCCCAAAGCTGGTTGTGGTTGACGCCTATCTCCAAGACGGCCGCCAGCTACAGTGCCCCGCTGGTATTGATGGCCCTGTTACTGTTCTTTGTAGCGACGGTCGTTTTTCTCAGGCGCGGTGCAGCGCGGCGGGTGCGTCGTTCAGATCCATGGGATGGTGGTTTTGCACCGCCAACACCACGCATGCAGTACACCGCAGCCGCTTTCGCGCAGCCGTTACGACGAGTATTCGCGCCCCTGCTGCAGATTGAAGAACACCTCACTAAATCGCCGAGCGGCTCACTCCGCTACCGCCTGCATGTCACGGATCGAACCATAGACTTGTTGTATACGCCTTGTGTACGAGCTCTGGATCGAATCACCCGCTATATCGCACGACTGCAAGGGGGGCACTTGCGCGCCTATCTGGGCTGGACACTTGGGGCCTTGGTGTTGTTGCTGTGGACGGTGTTGTTATGAGCACCGCCGGTATCGCTCTTAGCGTGCTGCAGGGATTGGTCTATGTATTATTCGCCCCGCTACTGGTGGGCTGGGTAGGCAAGATCAAGGCAATATTGCAAAACCGGCGTGGAGCCAGTGTTCTGCAACCAGCGTATAACCTGCACAAGTTACTGGCCAAGGAAACCCGGGTGGCGCACACCGCTTCCCCGCTGTTTCGGGTAACTCCTTATGTGGTCTTTGTCGCCACCATATTGGCCGCAGCAGCCGTACCACTGGTAGCGACCAATTTGCCCAGTGCGGCGGTTGCCGACATCATTGTGGTGGCCGGCTTGCTCGGCCTGGCTCGCTTTTTCCTGGCCCTGGCGGGAATGGATGTCGGCACCGTTTTTGGTGGCATGGGGGCGAGCCGTGAAATGATGGTTTCCAGCTTTGCCGAACCGGCCTTGCTTATGGCCGTGTTCACCCTGGCCTGGTCGGCGCACAGTACCAATCTTGCGGGGATCATCGACCACCAGCTCAGCGATGCGCATCTGCTACCGTCGATGCTGTTTGCACTGGCTAGCCTGGTGCTCGTGGCCGTGGCTGAAACCGGACGTATCCCGGTCGATAACCCCAGTACGCACCTTGAATTGACCATGATTCACGAGGCCATGATCCTGGAGTACTCGGGTCGTCACCTGGCACTGTTGGAGTGGGCGGCGCAGATTCGCCTGATGCTTTATGGCGCGCTGATTGCCAACATTTTCTTTCCATGGGGGATCGCCACTCGGCCCAGCCTGCTGGCGCTGACGATAGGCATGGCGGCCATAGTCGGCAAGCTGCTGATACTGGGGGTCGGTTTGGCACTGAGTGAGACGGTGGCGGCCAAAATGCGTTTTTTCAAAACGCCTATTTTTCTCAGTCTGGCCTTTTTGCTGGCCTTGATCGGGTTGCTGAGCCACGTGATCCTGGAGCGCGGCGGGTGAGTGGCGAAGTGATCCAACCCCTGATCCTGATTTTGGCCGCGTTGGTATTGTTTGCCTCGTTTGTGCAGATCTCGCGTGAACGCCTGTTGCCGACGATTCGTGCCTTCGCCTGGCAAGGAGCCATGGTGGCGGTGGTGACCGGGCTGATCGCGGTCACCGGGCATGTCCCGGGACTGTATTTTTCTGCGGCGCTGACGTTTCTGCTCAAGGCGCTGCTGATTCCCTGGTTGCTGCACCGGCTGGTCCGACATTTGAAACTGGCCCGCCATCGGGAACCGTTGGGGCATCCCATTCTAACCGTGGTATTGGCGGTCGCCCTGGTGATCTTTTCCTACTGGTTGGTGCTGCCCATCGTGGCGCATAGTTTGAGCTCTACACGCAATATCATTGCCATCAGCCTGGCGGTGGTGTTGCTGGGTTTGCTGATGATGGTGGTTCGCAGTCAAGCCGTGGCTCAGGTTCTCGGTTTCATGTCTATGGAGAACGGCTTGTTTCTCGCTGCGGTGAGCGCCACCCAGGGGATGCCGCTGGTGGTCGAGCTGGGTGTGGCTTTCGACGTGATGGTCGCCGCAGTGCTATTCGGAGTGTTTTTTCTGGAACTCGGAGAGGGTGGCGAGCTGCATAACGTGGACCGGCTCAATCGTCTTGATGAAACCCGGGACGGTGACTTATGAATGTGCTGAGCAATGGCTTTTGGCCGGTCGTGTTGACGGTTTATACGCCCCTGCTGGGCATCTTCGTATTGGCACTGATCGGGCGTGCGCAGCGGGCGGGCTGGGTCAACGTGGGCTGCGCCGGAGTTTCGTTTGCGGCGTCAGTGTGGCTGGCCTGGGTGTACACCGTGCATGGCGATATTGTCGCGGCGGGTTTGCGCATCGACGCCCTGAATATATCTTTGGTCGTCCTCAATGCGCTGGTCGGTTTGAGTACCGCGCTGTTCTCACGGACCTACATGCTGGATATGCTGTCTACACGCCTGTCCGGGGCTCGTGGCGTGCATGGCTTACGGCTTTACAACAGTTTATTCCAGGCCTTT
>CAYOLM010000048.1:0-3341 GCA_964404785.1 uncultured Mizugakiibacter sp. | reverse complement strand
GAATTTCTGCTACTAGGTGCGACCATGCATCGGGCCCCGCTACTGGCCATTGTGCTACTGCCCGGCATGGCGATTACCTTTGCGGGCTTGTTTCGCCACGTGCAACGCATGGTCTACGGTCCGGTCCCCGCAGGACAGACCCCGGTAAGAGCGAATCTATGGCCGGTTTATGTACAGATGGCCCTGGTGTTGTGGCTGGGATTGACGATCCCCACGCTGCTCTCCCATTGGCTGGGTCAGGCCACCGCGTTGGTTGCTGGAGTCCCTCTACCATGAGTGCTAAACAAGACCTGGGCACGCATCTGCACCAAGCCGGTATTGATACACAGCCTCATTCCGGGGTGGCGAATCTGCCGGCACTGGCGATGAGTGCGCTTGACTGGGGGCCTGCTGCGGCGGTGGCCAAATCCCAGGGCTGGCGCTGGGCGGGTTCATGGGCGGACACGGATGCGGGCCAAATGCACCTTTACGCGCTGTTGGCCCAGGGGGGTGAGTACCTGCTATTCACCGCGCAGGCCCCACTTGAGAGGCCTGAATTCACCTCCCAGACCCCCCATTACCCCGCCGCAGATCGTCTGGAGCGGCATGCTCGAGATCTGTTTGGCGTCATCTACAGCGACCATCCCGATGGGCGCCGTTGGACCCGCCACCAGGCCTGGCCGCAAGCTTGGCATCCGCTGCACCCCACTGCCGGGGTACGTACTCAGGGACGGACCGCGGCAGACAGTAGCTATCCTTTCACTACTTTGCGCGGTAACGGGGTGTTTGAAATCCCCGTTGGCCCGGTGCATGCGGGAATCATCGAACCCGGTCACTTTCGCTTCCATGCTGCGGGCGAAACTGTGTTACGTCTGGAAGAACGTCTGGGCTACACCCATAAGGGGATTGAGGCGCTGGCCGTGGGTCGAAATCCGGCGGCGCTACTGTATTTGGCCGCGCGGGTCTCCGGTGACAGCGCCGTGACCCATGCCTGGGCGGCCTCGCAAGCCATGGAACGGGCCGTGGGTGCCACGGTTTCGCCACGGGCACTTGCTTTGCGTGGACTGCTGGCCGAACGTGAGCGGGTGGCCAACCATATCGGCGATATCGGTGCTATCTGCAATGATGTTGGCTTCGCCTTCGCGCAGGTACAGACCTCACGTTTGCGGGAGCATTGGCAACGCCGTAACCGGGAGATCTTCGGCCATCGTCTGTTGATGGATACCGTGGTGCCCGGAGGCGTGGCCCATGACCTGAGCGCTGCACAGATCACCACGCTGCGTGCCGATCACGCCACCTTACGGCAGGCTACCGAGCCACTATTCGATATCTTCGACGATCATCCCTCGCTGGAAGACCGCTTGGTCACCACCGGGCACCTCAGTGCTGAAGATGCGGGGGCCTTAGGTTGCACCGGTTACGTGGGTAAGGCCAGTGGCCAAGCGTTGGACTTACGTCATGATGCGCCCTATGCGCCTTACCATGAGCTGCGTATCAATGTGCCGGTAGAGAGTGAAGGTGATGTGGCGGCCCGAGTCCGCGTACGGATGGCCGAAGTGCGCATGAGCCTCGACCTCATGGATCAGCTGTTGCGCACCTTGCCGGGAGGGGGCATCCACGCGCCCTTACCTGATCCACCAGCCGCTGCCTGCGGACTCGGTCTGATTGAAGGCTGGCGTGGTGAAACACTCGCCTTCGTACGCTTCGATGCCAGTGGACACATCGCCCGCTACTTTCCGCGTGATGCGAGCTGGTTTATCTGGCCCGCCCTGGAGCGCCTGATTCACGGCAATATCGTTGCGGATTTTCCAGTTTGCAATAAGTCCGTTAACGGCAGCTACGCTGGGGTAGATTTGTAATGCTGCGAATTCTTCATCAGCTATGGCGTGTGGGGAGGGTCACTGAAGCTCCGCCAGCGACCGACCAGCTGGCGCTGGAGGCATTGGGTCTGGAACTGCATCGCGCCATTGATGCACGTTTTCGTCACAGTCTGGCGATACGCGTGGTTGATGCCGGTTCGTGCAATGGCTGTGAGCTGGAGATCCACGCGCTGGCCAATCCGTTCTATGACATTGAACGTTTCGGAGTGAGCTTCGTCGCGTCACCGCGCCACGCCGACGCGCTGCTGGTTACCGGCCCGGTCTCACGGCACATGGAAACGGCTCTGCGGCGTACCTGGCGCGCCATGTCGGCACCTAAATTTGTTATTGCCGCTGGCCAGTGTGCATGTGGTGGAGGTGCGTTTGGTAGGTCTTACGCAAGCTGTGGCGCCGTTGAAAACGTTTTGCCGGTCGATGTGAAAATCCCCGGTTGCCCGCCTTCTCCGCAAGACCTGATGCGTGGTTTGCTGGCTGCGCTGCATATCAATGAGGTCGCTGTCAGCAGTATTGATCTGAGGATCGACAAATCATAGCCAGGCCCCAAGTTTGCTTTATCGCCTTAGCGATGACTATTATTCTTGGGCTGTCACTCGCAAATCTCAGCAGAGTCATGTAAGCAATCGTGATTACCGCCACACAACTGCGGGCTGCTCGGGCCCTGTTAGCCATAGACCAGCGTGAACTGGCGGCGATGAGCAATCTGTCTTTGCAGACCATCCAGCGCATGGAGACCAGTCAGGGTATTGTCCGTGGCCAGGTGGAGTCATTAACCAAACTGATTGCAGCGCTGGATCGAGCAGGTTTGGTACTGATAGGCCCGGAGCAGATCAGTTCGGGTGGCGGCCGAGGGGTTCGGCTTAAAGTGGCGAGCAAATTTATGCGCTGAGCTGGGCCTACCCCCAATATTTATCAGTCCGCTCTCTGGGTACCGGGTAGCAGTGATTGTTTTGAGTGGAGTGGTGGGAATTGGCGTAGGCCGGTAAAGCGGCGGATAATACCCGTTGCAGATTCTCCTGCTAGTGAGTCATCCCGGATTATGAATGATTTTTTACATCGCCTGCCTGAATTCTCGACCCTTCATCCATTGCTTATTGCGGCCTTTATAGGGGTAATTCTGGCTCTGCTGGTAACCCAGTACCTGCACCTTACCAAGGGCTTCCATGACGTGACTCCGGCACTATTGACCAAGTTGCTGAATCGTGAAAATGCCCTACTCATCGACGTTTCGCCACGGGGCGAGTATGAGAAGTCGCACGTACCCGGTGCCAAGCATGTAGCCATGGATCAGCTGGATCCCGAGCATAAGGATCTGGCCAAGGTCAAAAGTTTGCCGGTGGTGGTCTGTTGCCGCAGTGGCAATACTTCGCAGCGGGCGGCAAAACGTCTGGTCAAGGCCGGCTTCGATAAGGTCTACATGCTTGCCGGTGGGGTGAATGCCTGGCGTCAGGCCGATCTGCCCCTGGTGCGTGGCAAGAAGTAGGC
>CAYOLM010000047.1:0-8484 GCA_964404785.1 uncultured Mizugakiibacter sp. | reverse complement strand
CATCGACCATGCCGCATTGGCTGAGCAACGCCGGATTACCGTGCCATTTATCCGTCATCTACTGGCGCCATCCACAGCATAGCAATTCACCGGCCTCCTCGGCTCGGAGTGCAATTTCGAGCTATTCGCCAGTATCGATAGCCATCGCCGGTTGGCCATCCGCCGTTCGCCGACCGCCCTGTTCAGCTAGCAGCTCCTGCAGTTATGTCTTCATCACCCGGTAGATCAACGGTCTTGAGCGGGTCTATTTAACGATAGAAACCGAGAAAATGAACTCATTTCCCACCGTCACAGTAGGTCCTACCCAAGCCCGAGAGTCTCCTAGACCCACCCGCTCAACAACGCTAGTCTTACTCACGATGGTGTAGCTCTTCAGGTTATTTACTTGTCTTACTAGGACAGATCAAGCCGATACACCACCTTTTCCAAGTCTTCAAACAGTAGATTCGGTTATAAATCTTGTTGCTGACTGGGGAACCCCCTGTGGCTGTTTTAGCGTGGGTGATTTGGGCCAAGTGAGACATCGTAGACAAAAGGACCGATCGCAAGCCCAAGTCTGTCCATTAAGGCTGGGCGTTTCTTGGAATATAGAGAAATCAGTCAGATCAGTGAGCAAGAGAGAGGGAAGATGAACAACCAATTCTTTGAACATCCGATTCTCAACTCCCCGTATGAGTACCCCCATCGACACTGGGAACTGGATGCTAGCGGCCAACCCACACAGCAAATTATTGGCAGCCGCCGCCTTGCAGAATTCATTACACCGATCCCCAAGCCCAGAAAACGTAAGGGAGCGGCAGAACAATCACAATTGCTTTTCGATGAAGGCAAGGGCCTGTCGACCGACGCTCAGCAATACGACCATACGGCGATCATCAATGGCGTCCGCCAACAGGTTGATAAATGGCGAGCGCTGCCGAACCCCAATGACTGGAAGGTCACGCCCGAAACGGCCCGCCTGCTACAACACTGGCGACACCATAACTTCAGTAGTATCCGGCCCTTTTTCTGTCAGATCGAAGCCGTTGAAACGGCGATCTGGCTGACCGAAGTCGCTCCCAACGCCGGCAAGATTGGCAAAGGCTTACTGGAACATCTGGCGAATGCCAACCATGACGCTAACCCGGAAATTATGCGTCTTGCCTTGAAGCTGGCCACAGGCGCCGGCAAGACCACGGTGATGGCCATGCTGATTGCCTGGCAAACCATCAACGCGCTACGTAAACCGCAGAGTAAACGCTTCACCCGTGGTTTTCTGATGGTGGCCCCCGGGTTAACCATTCGCGATCGTTTGCGTGTGCTGATGCCCAACGACCCGGACAGCTACTACCTCAGCCGTGAACTGATCCCAAGCGACATGATGGGTGACATTGAACGGGCCAAGATTGTCATCACCAACTATCATGCGTTCAAGCTTCGTGAGCGCATGGCGCTCTCGAAAGGGGGCCGGTCACTGCTCCAGGGACGGGGTGAATCACTGAATACACTGGAAACCGAAGGCCAGATGCTACAAAGGGTGATGCCCGACTTGATGGGCATGAAAAACATCATGGTGATCAACGATGAAGCCCATCATTGTTATCGTGAAAAGCCGGATCCGGACGATAGCCAGCCCCTTAAAGGCGACGACAAGAAGGAAGCGGAGAAGAACAACGAAGCCGCCCGGCTGTGGATATCCGGTATCGAAGTAGTCAACCGTAAACTTGGCGTGACTCGGGTGATCGACCTGTCTGCTACACCGTTTTTCTTAAGTGGTTCCGGCTATGCAGAGGGCACCCTGTTTCCGTGGACTATGAGCGACTTTTCACTCATGGATGCGATTGAGTGCGGCATCGTCAAATTGCCGCGAGTGCCGGTAGCCGACAACATTCCTGGCGGGGATATGCCCAAGTTCCGCAATCTTTGGGAACATATTCGTACACGCATGCCCAAGAAGGGTAGGGGTAAGGCAAAAAACCTCGACCCGCTCAGCCTGCCAGTTGAATTGCAGACCGCTCTGGAGGCGCTTTATGGTCATTATAAGAAAACCTATGATCTGTGGGTAGAGGCTGGAATTCGTGTCCCGCCGTGCTTCATCGTGGTCTGTAACAACACCTCCACATCCAAGCTGGTGTACGACTTTATTTCCGGCTTCCACCGGGATAATGATGACGGCTCCACCACCCTTGAAAACGGCCGGTTGCCGTTGTTCCGCAACTTTGATGAACATGGCAACTCGATTGCCCGGCCACGTACCCTGTTAATCGACAGCGAGCAGCTTGAATCCGGTGAGGCCCTGGACCCGAACTTTCAAAAAATGGCGGGCGATGAGATCGCGCGTTTCCGTCGTGAAATTATCGAACGCACGGGTGACCAGCGTCAGGCTGAGAACATCACTGAGCAGGACCTGCTGCGCGAGGTTATGAACACGGTCGGCAAGGCGGGTCAACTGGGTGAGTCTATCCGCTGCGTGGTTTCCGTCTCCATGCTCACCGAAGGCTGGGACGCCAGCAACGTCACCCATGTGCTGGGGGTGCGCGCCTTTGGTACCCAACTGCTCTGCGAACAGGTGATTGGCCGTGCCCTGCGCCGCCAATCCTATGATCTCAATGAAGAGGGGCTGTTCAATGTGGAGTACGCCGATGTATTGGGAATACCCTTTGACTTCACTGCCAAGCCCGTAGTTGCGCCGCCGCAGCCACCCCGCGAGACCATCCATGTCAAGGCTATTCGCCCCGCTCGCGATGCCCTCGAAATACGTTTTCCGCGGGTGCTCGGTTACCGGGTCGAACTGCCGGAAGATCGCCTCACCGCCGAGTTTAATGATGATTCCGTGCTGGAACTGACGCCGGATCTGGTCGGCCCATCCATAACCAAAAACGCCGGCATCATCGGCCAAGATGTAGATCTGAGCCTGGAGCACCTGCAGGATATGCGGCGTTCCACACTGATATTCCACATCACCCAGCGCTTGCTCTACACCAAATGGCGCGACCCCGGCGAAGAGCCCAAATTGCATCTCTTTGGTCAACTGAAACGCATCACCCGACAGTGGCTCGACCACTGCCTGGTCTGCAAGGGGGGCACCTATCCTGCCCAACTCATGTACCAGGAGCTCGCCGACATGGTCTGTGAGCGCATCACCGCGGGCATCACCCGAAAACTGGTTGGTGAGCGCCCCATCAAGGCCGTGTTCGACCCCTACAACCCCATTGGCTCCACGGCCCACGTCAATTTCAATACCTCAAAAACCGACCGCTGGGAGACGGACGCCAGGCGTTGCCATATCAACTGGGCCGTCCTCGATAGCGACTGGGAAGGGGAGTTTTGCCGCGTGGTGGAGTCGCATCCTCGGGTGAGAGCCTACGTCAAGAACCATAACTTAGGGTTAGAAGTGCCCTACCGCTATGGCTCTGAGACACACCAATACATCCCCGACTTCATTATCAATATCGATGATGGTCATGGCGACGATGATCTGCTGCACCTGATCGTCGAGATCAAGGGCTACCGGCGAGAGAATGCAAAAGAAAAGAAGACCACCATGGAAACCTACTGGGTGCCCGGCGTGAACCATCACGACCAGTACGGCCGCTGGGCTTTTGCTGAGTTCACCGATGTGTATGAAATGCAGGATGATTTCGCGAAAAAGGTCGAAGCCGAGTTCGACAAGATGATCACCCGTGTTGCACCGGGAACGGACGCATGAGTTTCGATCCAGCCGAAATACGCGAGGATCTATACACGTTGACAGGGACGTGCATAGAAATGGGGCTTTTTTATACACGGTTCATCCAACTCATTGAATCAACACCAAGCGACAGGAAGGCAGCCATAAGATGGAAACCGCACTGATCTATACCCTGACCGGCACCTTCGAGGCGCACGCCCAGCAGGCTGAAGGTGGCACCGAATTCTGGCTGGCTCGCGATCTTCAGTATCTGTCCGGCGTGATCTACGAGCAGCTCGGCGGCAACCAGAGCTTCGCACTGATCCGCAGCAATCTGCATAGGCATGCAGGACAGGCTATGCACTTCCGCATGACATATATAGTAAACTGCGTTTTTCTATACATATCCATAGTGATAAGGGCTCGGCATAATCGTGATTTCACCGCTGCATAAACTGTCGCCGCAACGCTTCGAGACTCCGGCAGTCCTCAAGAAGCTGGCTGCCGCAAGCCGCCAACTGGCCGAACTCAAGGGTGTGGCGGCCTCGATCCCGAACCAGGATATCCTCATCAACACCCTTGGTTTACAGGAAGCCAAGGACAGCTCCGAGATCGAAAACATTGTCACCACTCACGACGAACTGTTCCGGGATGAGGCCTTTCCCCAAAGCTTGAGCAGCCCGGCCACCAAGGAGGTGGTGCGCTACCGCCAGGCTCTGCGGGTCGGTTTCGAGGTGGTGCGCACGAGTGGCCTGCTGACTAACAACCATATTCTGCAAATTCAGTCCGAGCTGGAGCAGAATACCGCCGGCTTCCGCAAATTGCCGGGCGCAGCGTTGAAAGACGGTGCCGGCCGGACGGTGTACACCCCACCGCAAGATCCCCACACCATCATTACGCTGATGCGCGATCTTGAGCGCTTCATCAACGATGCTGACCTGTTCGAGGCCGATCCGCTGATCAAAATGGCGCTGATCCACCACCAGTTCGAGAGCATCCACCCGTTCTACGACGGCAACGGCCGCACCGGCCGTATCATTAACGTGCTCTATATGGTTAAACAGGCCCTGCTCGACATCCCCGTGCTCTACCACAGTCGTTATATCGTGCGCACCAAGGCCGACTACTACCGCCTGCTGCAAGACGTCCGCGACCACGATACCTGGGAAGACTGGGTGATCTACATGCTCACCGCGGTCGAACAGACCGCCGCCGAGGGGATCGCGATCATCCGGGCGATACAGGCGCTGCTGCTGGACGTAAAGCATGGTATTCGTGCACAGTACCGCTTCTACAGTCAGGACCTGATTAACAACCTGTTCAGTTACCCCTACACCAAGATCGAGTTCATTCAGAATGACCTCAAGGTCTCCCGGTTGACGGCCACCAAATATCTGAACGCACTGGTCGCGGGCGGCTTTCTGCACAAACGGAAAATTGGCCGTTCCAACTACTACATCAACCTGCCGCTCTACCGTATTTTGACCGGCACAAACCCGTAGAGAGAACGACACCCACCATGGCGCGTAAACCCAAAACATCCAAGTCCGTCGAGACACTCACCCACGAGGAAGCGACGCGCAAGAATATCCCGACTTCATTATTAATATCGATGGTGGCTACGGCGACGATGATCTGCTACACCTGATCGTCGAAATCAAGGGCTACCGTCGCGAAGACACCAAGGAGAAAAATCCACCATGGAAACCTACTGGGTGCCCGGTGTGAACCATCACGACCAGTACGGCCGCTGGGCTTTTGCCGAGTTCAATAAAATGATAGCGCTAATACTCAACCAGACTGCCACGATCGAAACCCATGGCAAGGAGCAGCAGACATGAATATCGCATTGCCACTAAAGCAGATGACCACCGAGGAAAAACTCCAGGTAATGGAGACCATCTGGGATGACCTTAGCCGGCATGCGGACAAGATCCAGCCCCCGGCATGGCACGGCAAGGTATTGGAGGCCATAGAGACGGCCATCGACCGCGGTGAGGAAACCTTTGACGATTGGAAAGCTGCGAAGCAGCGCATCCGCGACCAGCTTTGATGAAGATCCGTCTATCCTCCATTGCCGAGCAGCAATTGCTGGACGGCCACCGGTTTTATGAAAGCCAGGCCGAAGGCATTGGCGATTACTTTCTCGATTCCCTGATGGCGGACATCGAATCCCTGCACATTCATGCTGGTGTCCACGCTATTTTTTTCGATAAATACCATCGCCTGCAGGCGAAACGCTTTCCTTACTCGGTGTATTACCGCGTCGAGGATAATGTCATCTTGATCTATGCCATCCTTGATAACCGCAGAAACCCGGATTGGATCAGGAAAGGCCTGATTCCGCGCTGAACAACAGACAAAGCGAACAATCCACATGGCAAAAAAGCCCAAACAGCAAAAAACCATAACCACGCTGACCCACGACGAGGCCACGCGCAAGAATATCCCGACTGCCGAATACCAATCGGTGATGCAGAAGGAGGAGCAGAGTCCCGTTCGGGTGGCCTACGAGCGTGGTGGTGCCGGGCTCGACGAAGAGAAGCATCGCCGCAACCGTGACCTCGACCCGCAACTGGTCTGGCGTGGCAAGGACGAGCAGGATGGGTCCGATCTGGTAGTGCACGCGCCACCGCTCTACATCCAGGAAAAGGTCCACCCCAAGGTGTTGATCGACGATCTGCGCCGCCGGACCGAGGCCGGCAAGTCGGCGCAGCCGGGGACCATGGATGACCTGTTCGCCGACTTCAACGGCCTGCCCGACGACGCCGCCAAGACCGAGTTCTACCAGCACGATGCCAACTGGGCCAACCGCATGATCCTCGGCGACAGCCTGCAAGTGATGGCCTCGCTGGCCGAGCGCGAAGGCCTGCGTGGCAAGGTGCAGTGTATTTATCTTGATCCGCCCTACGGCATCAAGTTCAACTCCAACTTCCAGTGGTCCACCACCAGCCGCGACGTCAAGGACGGCAACGTCGAGCACATCACCCGCGAGCCGGAACAGGTCAAAGCCTTCCGCGATACCTGGCGCGACGGAATTCATTCCTATCTCACCTATCTGCGCGACCGGCTGACCGTGTGCCGGGATTTATTGACTGACTCCGGCTCGATCTTTGTGCAGATCGGCGATGAGAATGTGCATCGGGTGCGGGCGTTGATGGATGAGGTTTTTGGGGAAGATAATTTCGTCTCTACGATTGCTTATGCTAAAACAACGGGATTTTCGGGAGATACCCTTTCTAATGTTGCGGACTATATGGTCTGGTATGTAAAGAAAAAGGAATTTATCAAATACCGTGATCTCTATGTGCCAAAGCAAGCAGGGGAACCGGGTGCAACAAAATATCGAGAAATATCGTCTATAAAAGCACTAAATGATTCTGCGCATGACCCGACTCGCCTTGCGACGTCAGATCAGCTGACGTCGCAAGGCGAGTCGGGTTCAGATCAGCGGTTTAATTTCAATGGCTGTGAGTGGATTGCACCGAAAGGACTGCACTGGAAGACCACAGTTGAGGGATTAAACCGCACAGCTAAAGCAGAACGAATCATGCAAGAGGGCGCATCTGTTCGTTATGTGCGCTGTCTCGACGATTTTGCAGCAAACCCAAGAACGAATATTTGGCTTGATATAGGTGGTGTTCAAAGTCGAACTGATCCAAAAATATATGTGGTGCAGACGGCAAAAGAAGCGGTGCAGCGTTGTATTTTAATGGCCACCGACCCCGGTGACCTCGTCCTCGATCCCACCTGTGGATCTGGCACTACTGCGTACGTCGCCGAACAATGGGGTCGCCGCTGGATCACTATTGATACCTCCCGCGTCGCGCTTGCATTGGCCCGTGCCCGTATCATGGGCGCCCGCTACCCCTTTTACCTGCTGGCCGACAGCTCGGAGGGTCAGCGGAAAGAGGCCGAGATTACCCGTAGTGTACCTTCGACCAAACCCACCTACGGTAATATCCGCCAAGGCTTTGTCTACGAGCGCGTGCCGCACATTACGCTCAAGTCCATTGCCAACAATACCGAGATCGACGTGATCTGGGACAAGTGGCAACAAACGCTGGAGCCGCTACGCGAACAACTGACGGAAGTGGTTGGTGAGGAGTGGCTAGTGGCTAGAAGAAAAGAACAAGGCCCCCGTCACCAGCCACAAGCCATTCTCCAGGAATGGGAGGTTCCCCGCGAAGCGCCCCCCGACTGGCCACCAGCCACTCAGCCACTGACCACTGCTTTCTGGCGGGCACGCATCGCCCGTCAAAAGGAGATCGACGCCTCCATCGCCGCCAAGGCCGATTCCGAATACCTCTACGACAAACCTTATACGGACAAGAAGAAAGTCCGTGTCGCCGGGCCGTTCACGGTCGAGAGCCTCTCGCCCCACCGCGTGCTGGGCGTGGACGAGAACGATGAGTTGATCGATCGCATCGGTGAGTCCGGAGAAGACTATGGCGCTCAGCGCGACTTTGTGCAGATCATCCTGGAAAATCTCAAGACCGCCGGAGTGCAGCAAGCCCACAAGGGCGACAAAATTGACTTCACCGCGATCACCCCCTGGCCAGGCGATCTGATCTGCGCCGAAGGCCGCTATTTTGAAGGCGACGAAGAATCAGGCACCGAGAAACGCGCCGGTATTTTTATCGGTCCGGAATTCGGTACTGTCTCCCGCCCCGATCTCGTCTCAGCCGCTCGTGAGGCCGGCGACGCCGACTTCGATGTGCTCATCACCTGCGCCTTCAATTACGATGCCCACTCGACCGAGTTCAGCAAACTCGGTCGCATCCCCGTGCTCAAGGCCAGAATGAACGCCGACCTGCACATGGCCGACGACCTCA
>CAYOLM010000046.1:0-8530 GCA_964404785.1 uncultured Mizugakiibacter sp. | reverse complement strand
TAAAATATTAGCAGAGAAAAGTATGGGACAAGATAGAAACAAAAAGTTTATCGACGGAAAGGCCAGAAGAGGAAAGAAGGGTTACCCAGTAGCTACAATAGCATTTTATGGCCCAACAAACACAGTTGCTGCCAAACTGGTATGTTCAATTATGAAACATGAAGATGCTGATGTGGAACCGATGAAAAAATGGTTTTCTAAAAATGACCTAAGAAAGTCAGAAAGAGTGCTAGGTGAAGTGCTGACATTCATTGAAGAAAACAATACAAAGTCAATTGGCATGTTCGATGATATTATAGGTTGCCCTCATGAAGAAGGTATTGATTATCCTGATGGAGAGTCATGTCCAAAATGCCCCTACTGGAAAGGGTGTGATAGGTTTACACATGGAAGGTTACATTAAATGAAGAGCAACATAGCCAGCCGTTTCGGTGGGCAGCACATATTTTGTTTTTTTGTACATTCCACTACACTACATTATTATACAAATAACGAGCTGGGTCCGAGTCTCTTACAAGATTGGAGTGGACGGTCTGATATCTTACGTGGGCTTGGGCTGATGGTACATGAAATAACATAACAATGGCGTCGAGATGATGTCGGGGATGCGGGCACGCCCCACCGTCGTTTGCGCTAGCCGTTAGGTGTCAAAAAAGGAAAGAAAGTGGAAATTAAATTAATTACCGACATCATAGGTCAATTTGTTCTTGGCCTGGTCTTGATTTTCCCGTTATGGAAGATTTATAGTAAGGCTGGAAAGAGTCCAGTACTTTCCTTATTTATATTTCTACCATATTTGGGTCTTCTGATTGTTAGTCTTATCTTGGCGTTCTCACACTGGCCAGCAACAGAATCAGCCACGAATCCTAATCGTTAAATGGAGGTAATAAAATGGAAACCAGTATTTCACACTTTATTATTACCCTACTCATATTAATTCTAACAATTTGGATATGTGGGCGCATACTCAATAAAGCGGGTCATTCACGCTGGTGGGTATTATTGATCTTTGTCCCAATTGTCAACTTAATCATGATTTGGGTCTTTGCATTTACAAAATGGCCTCAGCTTGAATGAATAATAACTGACCCCATGTTCTCACAGCCGACCGCTGGGATGCTGTGCAAGGTTTTTACCGTGGCCGGTGTCTACTGTCCATGAATCTGCAATCTTCATGGTGGCGCGGCCTGCTATTAGTGCTGCTACTGGCGGCTATCGCTGCGTTTTTTGTGGCTGGTCTACAACATGAGCTCAGTCTTGCTGCGCTCAAGCTCAGGCAGGTTGAGCTTGCCGCATTCCAGGTGGCTCACCCACTGCTGTTGGCGGGGCTGTATTTCGTTTTCTACGTGCTGGTCACCGCGTTGTCCCTGCCTGGGGCAGCGGTGATGACCCTCGCCGGGGGGGTGCTGTTCGGCCTGCTCGAAGGCACCGTGTTGGTGTCCTTTGCCTCGACCTTCGGGGCTACGTTAGCCTTTCTGTCCAGCCGTTTCCTGTTTCGTGCAGCCGTACAGCGACGTTTCGGGGAGCGGTTGCAGATTATCGATGCTGGGGTAAAACGCGAAGGTGCACTGTACCTGTTCGGGTTGCGCCTGGTGCCGCTGTTCCCTTTTTTTGCTATCAATCTGCTACTGGGCTTGACCTCAATGCGCGTACGTACGTTTTACTGGGTAAGCCAGCTCGGCATGCTGTCCATGACCCTTGTGTACGTAAATGCGGGTACCCGCTTGGCAAACATCCATTCCCTTTCCGGAATGCTGTCACCCGGTCTGCTGCTGTCGCTGGTATTGGTCGGGGTATTTCCCATCCTGGCAAGGTGGGTGGTGGTCCGTATCAAGATTCATCAACGCTATGCGCAGTGGCCTCGGCCCCGCCACTACGACCGCAACCTGATCGTGATCGGGGCCGGTGCCGCGGGCCTGGTAAGTGCCTATATGGGTGCCAGCCTTCGGGCCAAGGTTAGCTTGGTGGAAGGCCAGCGTATGGGTGGGGATTGCTTGAACACCGGTTGCATTCCATCCAAAACGCTGATTCGCAGTGCTCGGGCAGCAGCTGAACTGCGACGCTCGGCATCCCTGGGTTTACGTAGTGGTTTACTCGAAGTCGATTTTCCGGCTGTCATGCAGCGGGTTCACGAGGCCATTAAGAGCGTGGCACCGCATGACTCCGTGGAACGTTACCGGTCGCTGGGTGTCGATGTGCGTAGCGGCCAGGCGAAAATTGTTTCACCCTGGGCGGTGAAAATTGGCGATGAGACGCTGACAACACGATCCATCATTATCGCTACTGGGGCCACCCCAGCCACACCTGATCTACCCGGGCTTGAGGATGTCGGCTACCTGACCTCCGATACGCTGTGGTCGTTACGTGAATTGCCGCAGCGCTTGCTGATTCTTGGCGGTGGGCCGATCGGCTGCGAACTGGCCCAGGCTTTTGCCCGGTTGGGTACGGCGGTGACGCTGCTGCAAAGGCCTGCACGTTTGCTACCGCGCGAGGACGATGAGGTATCGGCGGGGGTGCGTGAGTGTCTCGAAGTCGACGGGGTGGTGGTACATACCGCCTGTGACATTCAGAAGGTGAGCAGCGAGCCGGACGGGAAAACGCTGCATGGTCACGATGCCGATGGGCCGTTGGTTCTGAGCGGTGATGAGATTCTGGTGGCAGTCGGGCGTAAGCCGCGACTCCAGGGCTATGGTCTGGAAGAGCTGGGCATTCCCGTTGAGCGTTTCATCGAGACCAATAGTTATCTGCAAACCCTGTATCCGAATATTCTCGCCTGTGGCGATGTGGCCGGTCCGTACCAGTACACCCATGCTGCTGCCCACCAGGCCTGGTATGCCGCAGTGAATGCGCTGTTTGGGCGATTGCGCCGCTTCCGGGTCGATTATTCGGTATTGCCCAATGTGACGTTTGTCGATCCGGAGGTGGCCCGGGTCGGGCTCAACGAGCGCACGGCACGGCTCCAGGGTATTCCATTTGAGATCAGTCGCTACAATCTGCGGGATCTGGATCGGGCCATTACCGAGGGTGTTGCCCAAGGATTTATCAAGGTGCTGACCCCACCGGGCAAGGATCGGATTCTTGGCGTCACGATTGTTGCTGAACACGCCGGTGAGCTGCTGGCAGAATTCACCCTGGCAATGCGCCACGGTCTGGGGCTAGGCAAGATTTTGGCGACCATTCATGCTTATCCAACCTGGTCGGAGGCCAACAAATATACAGCAGGGGTATGGCGCAAGGCGCATGTCCCTGAAGCGCTACTGCGCTGGGTGGCCCGCTATCACAGTTGGCGCCGTCGGGGCGGGCGTAACGATTCAACAGATGCATACGATGCAGAACAGTAAGCGAACCCGAATCAGCTCATGACGCTTTGCTTCTGAAAGTTTTTCGGCGCAAGGGCTGTCTACCCGGTACGTGCCTAAGCAGTGGCATACCTGTTCCAAGTGGACTTTAACGGTAGAGCGGTATGCACTTCGCTGGGCACATCCTTGAAGGTTCAATTCCTCTTTTAGTCCGAGATCATGTATGGAATGGGTACTCTTGTTGACGGTCCTGGCGCTCGCTGCTGCCAATGGAGCCAATGATAATTTTAAGGGCGTGGCCAGCCTATATAGCACGGCGACGGCCAGCTACCAGACTAGCCTGATCTGGGGCAGCCTGATGACCTTGCTCGGGGCATTGTCCTCGGCCTGGTTGGCCCATACGCTGCTGGTGGTTTTTACCGGTAAGGGCTTGGTACCGGCTCTGGTCGTCGACGACTTTAGCTTCGGGATCGCTGTGGCCGGTGGAGCCATGTTGACGGTGGCGCTGGCGGCTGCTCGTGGCTGGCCTATTTCCACCACCCATGCCTTGGTCGGGGCGATGGTTGGGGCGGGGGTGATCGCCGTGGGGACAGCGGTGCATCTTTCCAGCCTGGGTCAATCTATCTTGTTGCCGTTGTTGGCCAGCCCGGTCATTGCCTTTGTGCCGGCTTGGCTATTGGGTAAATGGTTGCAGCGTGGCTCTGAATCCGCGGCGGAACGTTGCGTCTGCATCGATACCCGGCAGGGCGGTGGGGTCTCTGCGGATGGCGCTACGATGCTATTGCAGGTGCCCGATGCTCTGCTGGTGGATGAGGTGGAATGGTGTCAGCAACAGGGCCTGCGACCTCTGCTGAGCCGGGTAGGATCCCGCCTGAACCTGACGCATTTTCTTGCTGCTGGAATGGTGAGTTTTTCGCGAGGTATGAATGACACCCCCAAGATGGCTGCTCTGCTTCTGCCCATCGGTGCGATGAATTCACAGTTGGCGGTGAGTCTGGTAGGGGTGGCCATGTTAGCTGGCGGACTGCTCGGCGCGCATCGGATTGCCGACACCCTGGGAGTTCGTCTGGCTCGATTACAGCCCCGCTCCGGGGTGATAGCCAGCTTGGTTACCGCACTGTTGGTCAGTACGGCGAGTTTCAATGGTTTGCCGGTGTCGACGACACAAGTTGTAGGGGGTGCCTTGGTGGGTTCAGGGAGCAGCGATGGAACCATCAATCGGCACGTGGCCGCCGGCATCGGCTTCGCATGGCTCGTGACCTTGCCTGCCGGTGTGGTATTTGGTGCGGTGATCTATGCCGGGTTGCACCTGCTATGACCACGCTACGTTGCTGGCAACACTGCAATAGCCGGGGCGATGATCTTCCAAGCGTGCTTGCTATAAACCCCGGGCTGAAAGAAATTGTCGATGGCTACGGTCTCGTGCAGGGAGTTCGTTTCAGTATGCCAGGCCGCTATTCGTGGCATCGTTGGTCGAATAATCAGCAACAATGCCGTGGTCTGTCGGCATGATGCGCAATTCGCCGGGGGCTGAGTTCCGTCCTGATCTGTATCCCATACTTGGAGATGGCCCGTGAATGCCCGGTTGCAATCCAGATCACCTTGCTTTGTTGAGACCCTGCATGAGTATGGGTTGCATTTGGAGCGTAAGGAAACAACTACCCTGCAAGTCAATGTGGGCATGCGCTGCAATCAGGCTTGCCATCATTGCCACGTCGAGGCTGGCCCCAAGCGCAGCGAGATGATGGACCGGCGTACCGCTGAGCGGGTGTTGCACCTGCTGCAGGCCTCACCCGGGGTGCAAACCCTGGATCTGACCGGCGGCGCACCAGAGCTGAACCCAAACTTCCGCGAGCTGGTCAAGGGAGCACGCTCCCTTGGGCGGACGGTGATTGATCGTTGCAACCTGACCGTATTGTTTGAGCCGGGGCAGGAGGATACGGCAAAATTTCTTGCGGAGCACAAGGTGAATGTGGTGGCTTCCCTGCCTTGTTACAGCAAGGCCAATGTTGAAAAGCAGCGCGGCCAGGGGGTGTTCGGGCCCAGTATTCGCGCGCTACAGCACCTGAATGATCTCGGTTACGGTCGGGTTGGCAGTGAGTTGCAGTTGGATCTGGTCTACAACCCTGTCGGGGCAGTTTTACCACCGCCGCAGGCGGTACTCGAAGCTGACTACCGGCGCGAGCTGGGTGAACGCTTCGGTGTGGTTTTCAACCGGCTGTTCACCATCACCAATATGCCGATCAAACGGTTTCTGCATGCGCTGCACCGCGACGGCAAGCTGGAAGCCTATCGCCAGACTCTGCTGGATGCGTTCAACCCGACTGCGGTGGCGGGGCTCATGTGCCGGGATCTGGTCTCGGTAGGCTACGACGGACGGTTGTACGATTGTGACTTCAACCAGATGCTGGAGATACCCTTGGGCGCGAACATTCAGACTATCTGGGATCTTGATCGGCTTGACACACTCAGGGCCAAGCCAATCAGCGTTGCCGAGCATTGTTACGGCTGTACTGCCGGAGCGGGCAGTTCGTGTGGAGGAGTTTTGGTATGAAACGGGAATCCACATCCGAATCAATGGATGTGCCTGTGCAGCGGGCCGTACAGGACTATTACGGCAGCGTGCTGCAATCCAGTGGGGACCTGCGTACCACCGCCTGCTGCAGCAACGATACCTTGCCGGAACACCTGCGGGAACTGCTGAGCAAAATCCACGATGAAGTCAAAGACCGCTTTTATGGCTGCGGCTCACCTCTGCCACCCGGGCTGGAAGGCGCCACGGTGCTCGACCTGGGCTGTGGCAGCGGCCGCGATGTGTTCCTGCTTTCCGCACTGGTGGGGGAGCATGGTCGGGTGATTGGGGTGGATATGACCCGCGAGCAGCTGGATATTGCTGAGCGGCATCGTGATTTTCATGCCCGCGCCTTTGGTTATGCGCACAGTAATGTGCAACTACTGCATGGCGATCTGGCTAACCTTACCGCTGCGGGTATTGCGGATGCATCGGTGGATGTGGTGGTATCCAACTGCGTACTTAATTTGGTGGCCGATAAGCAGCGCGCCTTTGCGGAAATCTTGCGGGTGATCAAACCCGGTGGTGAGCTGTATTTCGCCGATGTCCATGCTGACCGGCGCTTGCCGCGAGAGTTGCTGGATGATCCGGTGCTGGTGGGCGAGTGTCTTGCCGGGGCAATGTACACCGAAGACTTTCGTCGCCTGCTGACTAATTTGGGGGTGGCTGATGCGCGGAGTTGTGCGCGCAATCCTATTAGCTTCACTGATCGAGAAATCGCAGCCAAGATCGGTTTTGCGCACTTTGAATCGATCACCTGGCGGCTGTTCAAGCTGGAGCTTGATGACCGCTGTGAGGACTATGGACAGGTAGCCACCTACCGGGGTTCGTTGCCGCATCATCCCCATTATTTTGCACTCGATGATCATCATTGCTTCGAAACCGACCGACCGTTGGGAATTTGCGGCAATACCGCCGACATGCTCACCCGGACCCGCTATGCCCCCCATTTCGAGGTACGTGGGGATCGCAGCCGCCACTTCGGATTGTTCGCTTGTGCCCCGGCTGCCCATCCCGATGGCGCGAAGGTTTGTGGCCCGGGATGTTGCTGAGGGTCGTCGCCACCAGAAAATCCCTGCGCTGTTGATACCCAGAACCCGACATGAAGCAAGACCATACTGTCCTACTGTCGATCATCGTGCCCATTGCTGCGGGTGACACAGCATGGCAGACGCTGCTGCCGCAACTTGCGGGCCTACCGGCAAACAGTGAGGTGTTGCTGCTGCATGCCGACTCCGCGATGGCTTCAACCCGGTGGTATCCAGCCGGAATACCGGTAAAAGCCACGGTCTCCAGAGCAGGCCGGGCGCGGCAGATGAATACTGGGGCCAAGCTTGCCAAGGGGCGTTGGCTATGGTTTCTGCACGCCGATTCCGAACTAATGGCCGCTACCTTGCCGAGATTGCAGAAATGGCTCTCTCAGGATACGGCGGCACTGGCTTACTTCGATCTGCGTTTTCTGCATGACGGCCCGTGGTGGGTGCGTCTGAATGCATGGGGGGCCAACCTACGCTCGCATTGGCTTGGCCTACCCTTTGGCGACCAGGGACTGCTGCTTCCGGCGGCATGGTTTCGCCGGTTGGGTGGTTATGACGAAATCCTTGTGCGTGGTGAAGATCATCGGCTGGTGTGGAAGGCTCGCCAGGCAGGTTTGCCCAGGCATGCGCTGGGGGTGCCGCTATATACCAGTGCGCGTCGCTATGCCGAACATGGTTGGTGGAGGACCACGATCCAACACCTATGGCGCACTGCAGGACAAGCCTGGACAGGGTGGCGCCAGGGCCTGAGTGCGGCTCGTCTGGATAGTCGGAATACCTGGCGGGATCGGCGCTTTTGAGCACCGGACTGGCCCTGTTGGTCAAGACCCCGGGATACTCGCCGGTGAAGACCCGGTTGGCGAGCCATCGGGGCCGGAGGTGGGCTGAAAAGTTTCATCTGTTGGCAGCACAGGCCGTTGTGGAAGTTGCTGACCGGGCGGCCCAAGATCATGACTGGCGCAATCATTTCGCCGTTGCCGAAGCCGCAGCCATCAGCGACCCTAACTGGGCCGTGTGGCCGTGCCTGCAGCAGGGTGGGGGTGGTCTGGGGGCGCGTATGGGCCGTATCTACACTCGGCTGCAACGTCAGTACGGCAGCGTTCTGCTGATTGGTGCCGATGTACCGCAAGTTCATGCCGGCTTGCTGCTCAGTGCCCGCGACCTGCTGGGTTCCCGGCGCAGCCCCTTCGTCCTCGGCCCGGCACAGGATGGCGGCTTCTGGTTGTTTGGCGGCCGTACCCCCTTACCCATGGAGGTGTGGACCTCCGTCACCTATTCGCGCTCGGATACCGCGGCACGCTTCACCGCAGCCTTAGCGGAGCATGGCTCCTGCGAGTGCGCCGCCACCCTGACCGATATCGATCAACAAAACGATCTGTCGGTGCTGCGCCAGGCACTCAGTCAGCTCGCTGTTCCCACCCCCGCGCAAGGTAAGCTGGCAAGCTGGCTGGCCGAGCAGGCCAAACAAGCCAGCTCATAACCCCGGTTATGGAGTAGGGGATTTGAGGGCAAGCTCAAAATGTCACAAATCCAGTGGACTTCGTACCCCCCGACCACCCCGATTGAGTGTAAGCGTCTGGCGAAATACATCTATCGCCCAAGTACCGGAATGAGCATGATGA
>CAYOLM010000045.1:0-8542 GCA_964404785.1 uncultured Mizugakiibacter sp. | reverse complement strand
CGCTTCGTACCCTGGACTGGATGCGCTACGGAAGGCATCGGGTGAAGGCTGGGCCACCGGCCACGACCGCTACGGCGCGGTGACCTACCTCAAGCTCGCCGCTGGCAAGCCCGACAAGGTATCGCTAAGCAGCCACTGACAATCTCTGCACACCCGATATTGAACCGGCATAAATTATCACTCAGGCGGCATACTTGACCTATAGGTCGCTGTGGATAACTTGGATGTAACCCGTTTATGTCCTGCGCCTGGGTAAAAATGAATGGCTATTTCATGCCGTCTCTATTGACAAGCAGTGAGTCAAAACGTCATGTGATGTTCGAGCCACGCAGTTAGTTTATCGAGATGCCCCCTTCCTCACTCATCCGAATTCCGTCCCTATCCCCATGCAAGCAAAGTAGAAAAGTGCTCTGGCCTTTTTGTACCTGCTCAGATGAACTCGCAAGCCTCCACGACTGCGTAGTCGACGTGACTAACGGGGGCTGGGATGGCCTGAGCAGATACGGGGACGTACTGGCACTTCGCATCACCGCCTCCGGACTGAGGGGCCATGCGGAGGTTGAGCCCAGTATTGGGAACGCCCGGCTCGAACAAGTCGGTTGAGGTGGAAATAATCATGAATACGTATGCAAAAGCTGGTACAGGCCGCTTCAGCATGCCTACCATGCACTGCTAGCTGCCACCCGAACCCCATCTTTTTATGTCTACACTGCAGACGATGGTATCGGGTAGCAGCCCGTTATTCGTGGGAGGGATATTGTGATGCAGCACCAACAGACCCGTTTTATTACTGGGATCGCGACATGCTGAGCCGGGTGCTTGGCGTAGCCCTGCTGACTATTCTACCGCTGACCAGTCATGCAGCGAACTGGCAGCAGCGGATTGAATGGCGTGGCCAACAGGCCGACATGCGGGTCACAGCCCAAGGTGGTTTTGTGCTGCACAGTCCCGCGGGCACTCGCCTGATTGCCCGGCAGGCTCTGGTCACACATACTGCCAGCTCGATGTTCGATGGGCTGTTCGCGATGGCCCAGTCTGACCTGCAAAAGGATTCGGTGACCGCGATTACCGATGCCGCCTTCGATCATGGCAAGCCGATCGCCTGTGCGTGCTTTATCGCCGGCAAGAAATGGCCGTTCGTGTGGACCCGGGATTTATCCTATTCGACCGATCTGGCGTTGTGGCGACTGGACCCGGCCCGGGCCCGAAATTCCCTGCTGTTCAAGCTTTCCTCAGTACGCAAGGCCTCGGCACCCCAGGGCCTGTACGTGATGCAGGACACCGGTTCGGGCGGCAGCTGGCCGATCAGTACCGATCGTATCGTGTGGTTTCTCGGCGCCCGACACCTGCTCGCTAACCGGGCTTTTGCCAAGCAGACCTATCGGGCCCTGGTCGACACCCTGACCCAGGACCGGAAATATGTGTTTGATTCAACACTGGGCCTGTATCGCGGCGAGACCTCGTTTCTCGACTGGCGTCAGCAGAGTTACCCGGCTTGGACCGCCCGCAATGTGACCTTCATCGCCCAGTCTTTCGCCCTATCGACCAATGTGCTGCATTACAACGCCCTGCGTCTCGCGGTAAGGATGTCTCGCCAGCACCATGCCGAGCGCGAGGCAACGGTCTATGCCGCTCAAGCCATAGCGCTGAAGCAAGCGATCAACCGTCATTTCTGGAACTCCCAGAGTGGTCTGTACATGAGCTACATCGGTGGGAATGCGAATCCGGCACCCTTCGATGCCTACGATCTGCTCGGCCTGTCGCTGGCCATCACCAGTGGCGTGGCGGATCCCCAACGGGCCCGTCAGGTACTCGCTCACTATCCGACCTGGCCCGCCGGCAGTCCGGTAATCTGGCCGGAACACGCCGCTCAGCCGATCTATCACAACCGTGCCATCTGGCCATTTGTCAGCGCCTATGCTCTCCAGGCCGCGCGTAAGGTGCGCGACCCAACCCTGATTACCCACATGGTGCAATCGTTGATGCGTGGTGCCGCCCTGCACAGATCGAATATGGAAAACTTCTCACTGCAGGCACTCTCGACCCACCTACCCGGCAAGCTCGGTGGACCGGTGGTTGATTCACGGCGCCAGCTCTGGTCAGTGGCCGGTTATCTGAACATGGTCATCGAGGGCATTTTCGGGCTCGGAGATACTCAGCGTATTGAGCCCCGGCTGCCCACTGCCCTGGTGCCCATGTTGTTCGGAACTCGGCAACGTATCGTTCTCGATCTCGGCACTCGGCGCATCGTCCTGCAACGCCCGGCCCACCTTGCCGGTAACCTGTTGGTCGCTGCGCGGATCGAAGTCAGGCCACAGCAAACCCTGGTTCTGCTCAAAGCCATCCAGGTCAAGCCCATTCCCTTACGGCTGCGGGCGCCGTTGTTCGCCTCCCCCACACCCCCTGCGCCGAGCATATCCAGCACCGAGACATCCTGGAAAATCCATTCACCGGGTAACAACCTGCTCTATCAAAATGGGCACCGGTACCGTGCTATCCACGGTTCCACACTAATTCCCAAAAAAGCCTATCGGCAATGTTTCAGCGTTACCCATCGTGCCGCCAATGGTCTGCAATCCCTGCCTAGTCCAAGCATTTGTGTAGGCCCCTCAGATCAGCTCAGTGGTCCCTGGCCACGGAGTTGGAAGGCCCCACATGCTGGAACCTATCAAGCACAACTGGCTTACTCCAACGCTCACGGCCCGATCAATACTGGCATTACCGCCGCCGTCAAATGGCTGCTTGTCGATTGCCAGGGTCAACCCCAACAGAAGTATCCCATCGTCATGCCACAAAGTGATGGCACCCAACTGTCTACAACCGTCACCTTCAAGGTAGCGGACACCAAGCGATGTCACTTTGCACTGCAGCAGGGCTTTAATATGAGTTTTCTGAGCCGTTTTGTGCTGTACACCGGTGGCCAGGGTGGTGCCGAAGGACCGCTGAACGCTGCCCGGATTGACGCCTTGCAGATCTACCCACTACCGGCAGCTCGCCCGTGACGACCCGGCGCAAACCAGAGCTGTCGTTCTGGCAGATCTGGAACATGTGCTTCGGCTTTCTCGGCATCCAGTTCGGATTCGCTCTGCAGAATGCCAACGTCAGCCGTATCTTCCAGACTCTGGGGGCGAACGTCGCGGAGATCCCGATCCTGTGGATTGCGGCACCGCTGACCGGGCTGATCGTGCAGCCGATTATCGGCCATTATTCCGACCGTACCTGGACCCGCCTGGGTCGCCGCCGGCCTTACTTCCTGGTCGGTGCCGTGCTGAGCACTCTGGCCTTGCTGGTCATACCCAATTCTCCGCTGCTATGGTTTGCTGCGGTAACGCTGTGGATCATGGACACCTCATTCAACATCTCCATGGAGCCGTTCCGGGCCTTTGTCGGCGACCAGTTGCCCACCCGACAACGCACCTCCGGGTTTGCCATGCAGACCTTTTTCATCGGTGTTGGGGCCGTAGTGGCCTCCTTGCTGCCATGGCTGCTGGCCCGCGTCGGGGTTGCCAACGTGGCGGTGAGCGGGGGTATTCCCGACACCGTCAAATACGCCTTTTATTTCGGTGGCTTAGTGCTACTGGGTGCGGTGCTATGGACGGTTTTTTCCACCCGTGAATATCCACCAGAACAACTCAGTGCATTCAGCGAGAACATTCCTGTCGCCGCAGTGGACATCCATGCCGGCCAGGCACTACGCACGGGTGGACTCTGGCTGCTGGCGGGCGCCATCCTGATCGGACTCATTGTCTGGTTCAATTTACAAAAGGAAATGTACCTGCTGGCCGCTGGGCTGCTGGTCTATGGCGGAGCCCTGTTGTGGCTGGCCCATCAGTGCCGTAAAAGTCCCAACCCGGAACACCAACCGGGCATGTTCACCCAGATCATGCGTGATCTCTACACCATGCCCGAGGCCATGCGGCGCCTGGCCTGGGTGCAGTTCTTCTCCTGGTTTGCGCTGTTCGCGATGTGGATTTACACCACCCCGGCGGTGACTCAGGTGCAATTTGGCACCACCGACGTGCATTCCCTGATCTATAACCAGGGCGCCAACTGGGTTGGGGTACTGTTTGCCACTTATAATGGCGTCGCCGCAGTGGCCGCCGCCATCATTCCCTTGATGGCCCGTTGGCTGGGCCTGCGCTGGACGCATCTGATCAATGTCTGGCTGGGCGGATTGGGGCTGCTTTCTATCCTGCTAATCCGCGATCCGCACTGGCTATTACTTTCTATGATTGGCGTCGGCTTTGCCTGGGCCTCGATTCTGTCATTGCCCTATGCCATGTTGTCGGACAATCTGCCTGCAGAGAAAATGGGGGTATACATGGGGATCTTCAATTTCTTCATCGTCATTCCACAACTACTCGCCGCCAGCGTACTGGGCATGTTGTTGAAGGTGTTTTTCCACAGCCAGCCCATTTTTGCACTGATGCTCGGTGCGGTCAGCCTGTTTCTGGCTGGCCTGTTCGTGTTGCGCGTTACCGAACCCCAGGTCGAAACGACAGCGTAAATTACGGGGTGCCACTCGATTGCCGAATCATCAGTCGGGGGGGGATCTTGATACTCTCGGCATGGCCGTCATCGATCAGACTGAGCAGATTTTCTACCAGCAACTCACCGGCACGCTGAGTATCCTGCAATACGGTGGTCAGCGCCGGTTGTACGAAACGGGCCATCGGAATGTCATCGAACCCCACCACCGCCACTTCATCAGGAACTCTGAGGTCATGTTCGTTGAGGGCCCGTATTACGCCAATGGCAATCAGATCACTGGCCGCGAACACCGCATCAAAGGACACCCTGCGGGCCAACAATGTGCAGGCCGCTTCATAACCGGACGATTCAGTAGAGATGGCATCAACTTGTAGCGTCGCGTCGGGTTTTTTGCCAATTTTACTCAGTGCCACAGCATAACCATCGTGACGCTCCCGAAATTCGGGAGCCCGTAACGTCACGTCACCGATAAAGGCCAATCGCCGCCGCCCCATCCCGATCAGGTGCTCGGTAATCATCTGCCCCCCCTGTAGGTTGTCGCAGCCAATTGATACCCCTGGCTGCTCCGGTAACACCGCCCCCCACCGCACAAAATGGGTGCCCTGATCGACCAAGGTATCCAGCTTGCTGCGATAGGCCAGATAATCGCCATAACCCAGCAAGATGATGCCATCGGCCTTGTGGCTATCTTCATAATCAGCATGCCAGTTGCGTGACAATTGCTGGAACGAAATCAGTAGGTCATAACCATGTTGCGAACACGCCCGGGTTATTGAACCGAGCATCGACAGGAAAAAAGGGTTGATATTGGAATCATCAACCGTGGGATCCTCGAACAATAGCAATGCCAAGGTGCCAGAATGCTGGGAGCGCAGATTAGAGGCGTTCTTATCAACCTTGTAATTAAGCTGTTTGGCAATCGCCAGAATCCGTTCACGGGTCTCCACATTGACCATCGGATGGCCGCGCAAGGCCCGTGAAACAGTCGACTGGGATACCCCCGCCAAATGAGCGATATCGAGTGAATTGGGTTTGCCCTTGATCTGCATGCGCTTCGATGTCTACCCCCGATACAGGAAGTGTACGCCAAGTCCCACCATGCACGTGTTGAGCCCGAACCGATAGACCTTATCCCGATTTCGGCAAGCCCTGGTGAACAGGTTTGTTCTGGTACATGTGCTGGTCCGCAACCGCGTACAAAGTATCCTCATCGCTACCTTCTGCAGGGCAAATAGCCATGCCCACACTGACCCGTAGTGATATCTCTTCATCCCCAACCCGCAACGGTAGCTGTAAGACACTCTTTAGTTTCTCGAGGATCTTTCCCATGGCATCACGATCATGCATGTTTGGCAATAACACCGCAAACTCATCGCCCCCCATCCTGACCAGTACATCGGTTTCTCGAAAGGTGCTTTGCATGCGCTGCGCGACTTCCTGCAAAACCCTATCGCCAACCACATGTCCGAGGTGATCGTTGATCTGTTTGAAATCATCGATATCCAGAACCAGCAACGCGAAGTTTCGAGCGACCGCCGACCGTTGGGTGAACTTCATGATTATCGAAGTAAAGTAGCGCCGATTGGCCAGGCCGGTCAGTGCGTCCTGTAATGAAGCCTGTTGGGCCTGATGCATTTGCTCCTCCAACAGGGTCACAATCATGCCGGTAGCTACCAGATATTTGGGTAAATTCCAAACCTCACTACTGACGTGCACGTGTGGCAACCACAGTTCGAACATCATCCCCACCGGGAAAACCAGGGCCCAGGCAACCATACTTAAAGTGGTGAACACGACCCCCACCGTAACTCTGAGGACTCGCACTCTGAAAACGATGGCCGCCGCCAGGTAGTGCCAGAACAGCAACCAGGCCAGTGCCCAATCCCATTGTTTCCACAGGAACAGGAGTGCCTGGACAGAATAGACCAACACAATAAACGTATTGCGCACAATACGTTCCAGCCACTCATGGCGGCGCTTGCCACCTCCAAACACCCAAAGTGCGCTGGCCATGCCAGCCACTGCCAGCGCGACGTACCAGATAGGTGATCCCAGCCCAAAAATCAGAATTACACAAACTACGGTATCGGGTAGCGCGCTGAGCATGGCCCACAACGCACCACGCGAACGACGAACCTCCATCTCATTGCCGGCCCAAATGAAAGCAACACTGGTTAATAGCAGCATGACGGTCGAAACCGCATACGCTGCGTCAACACCGGTATGGATATTGGTAGCAATAAATTCGGCGGCAAAGTGAATCAGGATAAAAACCCAGCCCACCAACCAGTAGCGCAGGCGTGCCTGGGGGTTTTGCTGAAGCAACGAGGCAAACACCACCAACAATCCTGCTATAGCTACAAAATCTGGCGCAAGTTTAAAATCCATCTTTCGATACGTCCCTCATCTTTTCGGCCAGAAAAACGAGGCAAACGTAACCCCGCGCCATGTTTCGGCACAAAACAGTCACGATGCCCGCCAACTGGCAGAGCCCTCCATCCCAAGGCCTAAATCTTTCTTCTTCGTTCTAGTTATTGAACACACTTTTTGACATGCTTACCCAAGCAGGCCCTTCCAGCCTGAATAATAAATATAGATTTATCAAGCATATATCATGCTGACTATATCAGTTTGGGGGTGTCCAGAATAGATGAATGAAGATTCTCGATCTATTTATCACTTTTGTACTGAGTGGCTACGTGGGTCAACGGGATCGTTGTTCCTGCTGCCGCAGTAGCTCAACGGCGGCATCCAACCGGCGCCGCATATCAATATACCCATGTAGCAGCATAAGGACTGCAAAGGGGATCACGATTAACAGGACCCTCACTAGCGGATGTATCCAGCGGGCAGATCCAATCCCACTCAGCCAGCCGAAACTCGCGCCGGCTAGCAGCATATAAAGAGTCAAATAGCCCACAGCCATCAACTTTGTGGGCTGCTTATTCACGACATCCCAGGCCCGCTCCCGCCTGGCAACTTCGCGAGCAATACGTTGACCAGCAAACTGTGACTCGACACTGATGCGCTTTCTCCTATAGACCTTAGGGGGGCACCAGGTCAGCAACACGTTCTTGCAACACTGGCAATACCTCTTGCTCAAACCAGGGGTTGCGCTTGAACCAAAGGTTGTTGCGCGGACTTGGATGTGGCAGTGGCAGCACCTCCGGCCACCAGCGTTGCCAGGTCCGTACCGTTTCGGTCAACGAACTCGGTGCATCCGGCAGGTGCCAAGCCTTGGCATACGTGCCAATCACCAGGGTCAGACTAATATGTCGCATTTGCAACAAAAGCTGTTTTCGCCATGCTGGTGCACATTCTGGTCGCGGTGGAAAATCTCCTGATTTACCGGTACCAGGGTAGCAAAACCCCATGGGTAAAATGGCGATTCGTCGGCGATCATAGAACGTCTCGGTATCCATCCCCATCCAGGTACGTAAGCGATCGCCACTGGCATCAGTGAAGGGAATTCCGCTCTCATGGACTTTCCTGCCAGGGGCCTGCGCGGCAATCAAAATGCGCGCCTGGGGGTGAACCTGCAGCACCGGCCGAGGGCCAAGCGGCAAATGGGCGCTACAAAGCGTACAGCGACGTACCTCGGCAAGTAGGGTATTGAACGAAGCCATAGATCAAGCGGGTGGATAAGTCTTACCCAGTCTGCCGGATTGAGCCATTCATGCAAGTCCCGATAAGCTCAATACCAACCCAGGATCAATCATCAGGCAAATCTTGCTTCACCACATCTGTACCGACGCAAGATACCGGTCGTCTGTTCCAGCGATATGGTGAAACGAGGCCAGCCCATTTTTTATGGATACATGCTACACTTCAGGGTTCCGCAACGGCTATGCGTCACGGCAATCTAGCCGCTTGATCGCGTCTGCTCTTATCCCACCCTATTATCCGCGTGCGGTTACCGATCGACCGCTTCCGCCCACTTTCCTGATCGCCAATTATTATTGATTTTAGGTACTCACCATGACTGCCGACCCCATCTCCACGTTTCGCCAATTGGCCTTGATTGAACCCTTACTGCAAGCGCTGGATGAAG
>CAYOLM010000044.1:3653-9052 GCA_964404785.1 uncultured Mizugakiibacter sp. | reverse complement strand
GGGAAAGAATGGGCTGCGTGATAGCATGACGCAGCTTGTCGGCCAGCGCGAATGCACTGTTCCGCGGGCCTGCTCCCGGCTTTTTCAGCACCTGTAGGAACATCATTCATGAGCAATGCAACACGGGGTCTCGCGGTCCTCTCCCATGGCCTGGAAAGCGGCCCGGAGGCCACCAAGGTCAGCGCTCTGGCGGAGGTGGCTGCAAGGCATGGCTGGGAGACCTTACGACCGGATTACCGTGATCTCGATGCCATGGGACCGGAACAAGCGGGGCCACCCCGGTTGCAACGTCTGTTGAGTCTGCTTCCGGATGACCGCCCGTTATTGTTGGGCGGTTCGAGCTTTGGTGCGTTCATCTCCGGACGGGCATCGCTGCAAAAGCATCTGTGTGGCTTGTTTCTGATTGCCACCCCAGCGGGATTGCCGGGTGATGCAACACGCTTTGTGATGGCTAAAGGAATTCCGACCATGCTGGTGCATGGCTGGCAGGATGAACTGTGTCCTGTGGACCAGGCCATAGGTATCGCTGCTGAGTATGCGGCGGATCTGCTGGTGTTGCCGGGCGATCATCGCTTGGCGGCACATGTGACCCGCATTGCCGAGGCCTTCGACGGTTTTTTGCGGACTCTGTCGCCGTGATGGATTTCTTCGCGACCTGCCCGAAAGGACTGGAATACTTGTTGCGTGATGAGTTGCTCAGTCAGGGCGCGGACGATGTGCACGAGGCCCTCGCCGGGGTGCGTTTTTGCGGTGAGCTGGAGGCCGGTTACCGGGCCTGTCTGGAGTCGCGACTGGCTAGCCGGGTGTTGTTGCCGTTGCGCACCTTCGCGGCGGCTGATCAGGATGCGCTATATCGTGGGGTGCGTGATATCGATTGGTCCGAACATCTTGGTGTTGAAGGCAGTCTGGCAGTTGATGCGGTCATCTCACGTAGTGCCATCCAGCACAGTCGCTACGCGGCTCAAGTGGTGAAGGATGCCATTGTCGATCAGTTCCGTGCGGAAGCGGGTGAAAGGCCATCGGTGGAACTGCAGCGTCCGGATATACGTTTGCATCTGTTACTACGGCGCGATCAGGCCCATTTGTCACTCGACTTGTCCGGCGAGCCCTTGCATCGACGTGGTTGCCGGGTGGCCCAGGGGGGTGCGCCGCTCAAGGAAAATCTCGCTGCCGCCATGTTACTGCGTGCCGGTTGGCGGGAGCATTACCAACAGGGTGGGGTGTTGTTGGATCCGATGTGTGGGGCGGCAACGCTATTGATCGAGGGCGCCTGGATGGCGGCCGCTGTCGCCCCGGGCCTGCAGCGGGACTATTTCGGTTTTTTGGCCTGGCGCGGACACGATGCTGCGTTATGGGCCCAGCTGCATGAGCATGCTACGCAACGGGCGAAAATCGGCCTGCAGCAATTACGGACGGTGTTTTATGGGCGTGACAATGATGCCCAGGCACTTGCTGCGGCCCGGCGCAACGTTATAGCCGCTGGAGTAGCGGGATTTGTGCATTTGCAACGTGGCGATGTGGCCCATCTGCAGCCCCCGGATGGGGTAAATAGCGGTCTGCTGCTGAGCAATCCACCCTATGGTGAGCGGCTTGGTAATGTCGAGCAGGCCCGAGTCTTGTACCGGATATTGGGTGAACGCTTACGCAATGCATTCAGCGGTTGGCGGGCCAGTGTACTGGTGGCTGATCCACAGGCGGCTCATGACCTGGGTCTACGGGTCGACCGCCGTCATCAGCTGTATAACGGGGCGATCGAATGCAGTCTGCTGCACTTTGATATCCATCCACGGTCTGCTCGACCCACCCTGAAGCCACTCAGCGAAGGGGCGCAGATGGTGGCCAACCGTTTGCGCAAGAACCTGGCCAAGTTGCGCAAGTGGTTGCAGCGCGAAGACATCCATTGTTTTCGCGTGTACGACGCGGACCTGCCGGAATACTCAGCGGCAATTGACGTCTATGCCGGGCGGGTGCTTGATGAGCAGGGCGTAGCATCTGGTGAGGTGCAACGCTGGTTACATATTCAGGAGTACCAGGCTCCAGCGACCATTGATGCAGCCAAGGCCGGGCAACGCCTGCGCGATCTGGTCAGGGCGGCTGGTGAAACCCTGCAGGTGCCGCGTGAACGGGTGGCAGTGAAGACCCGGGTTCGGGGACGGATTGGGGATCGGTATCGTGCCGAAAGTCATCCGGGTGGTTTGATCGAGGTGGTCGAGGCTGGGCTGTATTTTCGAGTCAACCTGTTCGAGTTTCTCGATACCGGGCTGTTTTTGGATCACCGTTTGGTTCGAGCCCAACTGCGCGAGCTGGCGCAGGGGCGAAGAATGCTGAACCTGTTTGCCTATACTGGAACAGCAAGTACCTATGCGGCAGCGGGTGGAGCGGAGGCGACGGTGAGTGTGGATCTGTCGGCTACCTACCTGCAATGGGCATCATGGAACTTGGCTCGTAATGGATTCAGCGGTTCCCGGCATCGCCTCGAACAAGCCGATGCTCGACGCTGGCTATCAAGACACGCCGGCCGCTTTGGTTTGATCTACGTCGATCCGCCAACTTTTTCCAACTCCAAGCGGGCGGAAGATTTTAATATTCAACACGATCATGTAGACCTGCTGAAGCGCTGTGGTGACTTGCTGGAGCCGGGTGGGGTTGTCGTATTTTCCAATCATTTCAAGCGTTTTCGATTGGATAACACTGCGCTCGAAGCGTTTTTTGAGATCGAGGATGGGACGGCTGCGAGCATTCCCTGCGATTTTGCACGACGGTCGAGGATTCACGGCTGCTGGCTGCTGCGGCCTCGGTAAGCGGCTGGCTGGTTCAAACCGGGTTCAGCAACATTGTTCAAGCATGGGCTTGAGCGTCGCAACCGTTGGAGGACTGCCATGTCGACCTGCATCCGTCCTATCCGTCTAGGGGCTTTGGCTCTGCTGACGGCATTCATGCTGCTTGCCACTCCCGTAGTTATGGCCGGTGGTTTCGGTTACACCCTGAGCCTGTTCGGGCCTGGGTACGGAGTGTCGTATTCCGGCTGCGGGCATTGCCGGGGAGAGGGCTGGGTGAGCGCCTATGCTGGCCCGGGCTGGGGCTGGGCTCCTTATTATGGTGGTTATGCCTACGCTGCCCCGGCGTATTCCTATTATTCAGCCTATGGGGATGATGAATACGAAGATGGGACGGTTGTTTACCGTTCGCCGTATATGGCCTATCAAGGATATCGCGGTTGGCGCTACCGGGGTTGGCATGGCGATCGTGATTGGCGCTATCGGGGCTGGCACAGGGATCGTGATTGGCGCTATCGGGGTTGGCGTGGCGGTCACGATGACTATCGCAGCCGTGGCTGGCATCGTGAAGGTGGTGACGATGGCTACCGGCGGGGTGGGTGGAGTCGTCATGATGGCGGATATTGGGGCCAGCAACGCCATGGCCGGGATGCCGATCATGGTTGGCGCCGTGAGCGTGGCGACTCGGGTCGCTGGGGCGGTGGTCACCATGAGCGGCGAGGATCGGGCGGTGACCGGGATGGTCATCGTTGAGCTGTTGTTACTTGGCCTTGCTCTTGGCTTGCAGCGCCTTGTAGTCAGCTTGACTGATCAAGCTAAGGTTCTTTATCGGGCAGATGGTTCCGGAACTCATGATCGCCTGTTCACCTGGATTGCCACATAGCAAAGCGGGGTGTGCGGTGCTCATGATCCACGCGCTGGGTTGGGAATGAACATCGCAGTTTTTGTCAAAACGCATGGCATAGCGTCGTTCGCCGGCTTTGATCAGAACGATGTGCTTGTTGATCGGGGTCCAGGTGTTGATCTGAGAGGGAGTGAGACACAGATTTTCAGGATGGATAGGGACGTTTGTGGTGCTGGTTACCGGTACCTGTGCCTGGACTCCCCAGGAACCTATGGTGAGAAAAAATGCCAGCAATGACAGACTACGTGTCCGAAGTTGGATCATGGGTGATTCTCTGCTGTGGGCAATCTCGATGCCGGTTCGGTCACTGTATGGGAGCATAGTCCTTCGCATGTCAGCTTACGAAACTTCCCAATGCCGAGGTAGCTGATCCGCTGGCACGGGCCATGTACGATCTGGCCGATATGGCCATCAGCAGGGTGGTGGTAGATGTGGTTAGGGCCGGTCATGGACAAAGCCAGCATGATAGGCTGCATGGGCATACCTTGATCCTGCATTAAAGTAGTATCCAGACTCATAGGTCTGAGCATAGAGAGCCTGACTTCACTTCAATACTGGAAGAATTCCTATATGGATGGGATACAGCGTTCCAACGAAGCAACTTTTGGGGATTTTCTACAACATCTGGCGACGTTTTTGCGCGCCTGGATGTCAGATCCACTGGGGGTTGCGGCCGTGTCTCCGTCCGGTCGGCAGCTTGCTGGTCTGATGGTGCGTGCATTACCCACTACAAAAGGTCCCGTCGTTGAGCTGGGGGCCGGTACCGGGGTGTTTACCCAGGCCATGCTGGAGGCCGGCCTTTGCCGTGAGCAATTACTGGTGCTGGAGTTGAATCCCGCCATGCACAGCCTGCTTGAGCAGCGTTTTCCCGGGGTGCGTACCCTCTGTGCCGACGCCCGTAAGCTTGACGAGATAGCGCGTCAACAGGCCGTTGCCGTGGGCAGCGTCGAGGCGGTGGTCAGTGGACTGGGCCTACTCTCGATGCCACGATCAATGCGACTGGCCATTCTCGACCAGGTATTCAAACTGCTCAGTCCTACGGGGCGTTTCATACAGTTCACTTACGGGCCGCTAAGCCCGTATCCACAGGTCTTGCTGCGGCGCCACGGTTTGCAAGTGAAACGGGTCGGTTTTGCCTGGCGCAACCTACCACCGGCTTCAGTGTTCGTATTTCAACGGGAATACGCTGCCGCAGCGGCTTGATCGATTGAAGCCGGGAGCCCGACGTGATGGTCACGCCGGGCGGGGTGTACAGCATAGAAATCAGTGTGCCGCTTTTTTGGCCAGGTGCAACCAGGTTTCGACCACGGTGTCGGGATTGAGCGAGATGGACTCAATCCCCTGATTCATCAGCCATTCGGCCAAGTCGGGGTAGTCGGAAGGTCCCTGGCCGCAGATGCCGATGTACTTGCCCTTGGCGCGGGCCGCCGAAATAGCCATGGTGAGGAGTTTTTTAACCGCTTCGTTGCGCTCATCGAAAAGGTGGGCAATGGTGCCGGAATCGCGATCCAGACCCAGAGTCAGCTGGGTGAGATCGTTGGACCCGATGGAGAAGCCGTCAAAAATATCCAGAAACTCATCAGCCAGCAAGGCGTTGGACGGAAGCTCGCACATCATGATGACTTTCAGCCCATTCTCACCCTGTTTGAGTCCATTCTCGGCTAGAACCTCAATCACCTTGCGGCCTTCTTCCAGGGTCCGTACGAATGGAATCATGA
>CAYOLM010000044.1:0-3553 GCA_964404785.1 uncultured Mizugakiibacter sp. | reverse complement strand
GGGTCGGAATAGCCGGCCATACGGGCGTCGATACGCCGCCGGGTCTCTGCATCCTGGCTCTGGTACTGCAGCAGTGCCTTGGGGTGCACGCCGATATGTGAGGCAATAATCATCTCCAGGCGGGCCAGACCGACCCCGGCATTGGGCAGCATGGCGAAATCGAAAGCCCGTTCCGGGTTGGCAACATTCATCATGATTTTCAGGGGTGCTTCGGGCATCTTGCCAAGATCGGTCTCGGTGCGTTCAAAGGGCAGCAGGCCGCTATACACATAGCCGGTATCACCCTCTGCGCAGGATACGGTCACCTCGGTGCCATCGCTGACACGTTGCGTGGCGTTACTGCAACCCACCACCGCCGGGATGCCGAGTTCCCGGGCGATGATGGCGGCATGGCAGGTACGTCCGCCACGGTTGGTGACGATGGCGGCCGCCTTTTTCATGATCGGTTCCCAATCTGGGTCGGTCATATCGGTGATCAGCACATCACCTTCCTGTACACGGTCGATATTTTCAACAGAGACCACCCGGGCCTTACCTTGGCCGATGCGGTGGCCGATGGCCCGACCCTCGGCCAACACCTCGCTGTGTTGCTGCAGATGGAAACGTTCCTGCACAGTGACCCGGGAACGAACCGTCTCCGGGCGGGCCTGTAGCATGTAAAAGCGCCCGGTACTGCCATCCTGACCCCACTCGATATCCATGGGGCAACCGTAATGTTCTTCGATCGCCATAGCCTGTCGGGCCAGTTCGGTCACGTCGGCATCGCTGAGACAAAATTGGTTATGCATGGCTTCTGGTACGGACTCGATACGTACCCGCTCACCCGGCTGGTCCGAGAACACCATGCGCTGTTGTTTGCTACCCAACTGACGGCGTAACAGGCCTGGATGTCCGCTTTGTAGAGAAGGTTTGAAGAAATAGTATTCATCGGGATTCACCGCACCTTGTACGACCATCTCACCCAGCCCATAACTGGCGGTGATGAAGACCACGTTGCGAAATCCTGATTCGGTATCCATGGTAAACATCACGCCTGAGGTACCGATATCCGATCGCACCATCAATTGCACCCCGGCGGACAGATGCACGTCGTCATGACTGAAACCGTGGTGGGTGCGGTAGGTGATCGCCCGATCGTTGTAGAGCGAGGCGAACACCTCCTTCATATGCTCAAGTACCGATTCTTCACCGATTACGTTGAGGAAAGTTTCCTGTTGCCCCGCAAACGATGCGTTGGGCAAGTCTTCGGCGGTTGCTGAGGAACGGACCGCTACGGCTACCTCGTGGCCACCATTGTCTTTACAAAGTTTCCGGTACGCCTCACGCACTGCTAATTCGAGCCGTTCGGGCATGGGCGCAGCGGTGATCCAGTCGCGGATTTCCTTACCGGCAACGGTTACGGCGCTAACATCGTTCGCATCCAGTTTTTCCATCCTTTCAAAAATGCGACGATCCAGGCCTGCGAAGGAGAGAAATTCGCGGAAAGCATCAGCGGTGGTAGCGAACCCATCCGGGACGGATACGCCCGCCGAGGCGAGATGGCTGATCATTTCGCCGAGTGAAGCATTCTTTCCGCCGACCTGATCATGGTCGGAAAGTCCAATTTCATGCAACCAAAGTACGGGCGCTTTCAAGGTGAATCTCCGAGTTGGGACGAGTCAAACCCGTATTGTCCTGCCTACTCGCGGCAGGAACAAGCATCTGCAGGTTGCTTGCTACTTGTGGGATGTTCTGAGCCTCTGCACTCAAAACCTGGAGTTGGGTAAACTACGTAGAATTCACGGCTTCCATGGATCTAACCGATTGAGTTCGCTCGGTACTGCAAATGATGAACAACACCATGCAACGAACCGTTTTTTATGTGTCCGATTCGACTGGAATTACGGCTGAGACCATCGGTCATACCCTACTGACGCAGTTTGAAGGGGTACGCTTCGATACCTACCGCCTGCCGTTCGTGGACAGCGTTGAGAAGGCCAAGGCAGCAGCGTTACGAATCCGCTCGAGTTGGGCCCGCGATGGCTTGCGCCCGGTGGTGATCAATACGGTAATCGACACCGAGCTCAGCGCCATATTGGCTGATACGGGGGCCTTGATACTGGATGTCTTCGCCCCTTTTATCGCTCCTTTGGAAGATGAAATTGGGGTGCGGCGCAAGCCAGCGGTAAACCGTGCTCATGGCTTAGTAGACTTTGCCAAGTATGAAGCCCGTATTGATGCCACCAATTATGCGCTGAGTCATGACGATGGCATCAGCATTAATTTTGATCAGGCCGATCTGATCCTGCTCGGGGTTTCACGCTCGGGTAAGACCCCAACCTGCATATACATGGCCCTACATTTCGGCTTGCGGGCCGCCAATTATCCATTGACCCCGGATGACCTGGAAGACGGTTACCTACCACAACGTTTGCAGCCCTTTCGCGATCGCTTGTTCAGCTTAACAATTAACGCTAAACGTCTGGCGCATATCCGATCTGAACGGCGCCCCGACAGTCGCTATGCTTCGCTGCAACAATGTCGTTGGGAACTGGAGCGGGCTGAACGCCTGTTTAAACGCGAACGGATTCCGATGCTGGATACTACCCACACTTCCGTGGAAGAAATCAGCGGTAAGGTGCTGCAAGGCTTGCATATAGAACGTCGCCTCCTGTGAACCATCGCGGCTAGACCAGGGTCGCCCGGTGGTCTCCTGCTAGGCTGGGCCTATGATGAGACATTGTTGTGCTACTGACTGGTTGCCAAGCCGTTTCGCGATGCTGATGGGCTTACAGGCAGAAAGTTATCATCGGATCGTACGTTTGTTTGCACCGCAGTTATTACGACCGGGGCAATATCTTTCCGTAGTGGGGGATGGCCTGGATGTGCGTTTGCATCTTTATGCCTGCCATGCCCATACGCTCGAACTCGAATTGACCTACATGGTGTGTGATCCCACGACGGGGCGGCACCCACCCGAGGCCCAGATCCGCGTCTATAGCGATGCCCATATGGCTGAGGCTCTGCACTGTCACCCTGGACGGGGACGCTGGTTACATCTTGATCCGCATGGGCCGACGCCGATCATTGCCCGCTACCGCATGCATATGGCGACCTTTCTCAGCCGCTGGCTGCAATACCTCACCGAGCAGGGCCATTCCACCGCTACGTTGCGGCCTTGGGTGGTGGCGCCAGCCGTTGTGGCGCCGAGCGAGAACTGCGAGCCACCCTGAGCACTCACCGTAAGAGAGCCCACCCAATACGAACCGTTTTGAGACGTGCTGGAGCGGATGTGGTTCGAACTCGTAGTCCTCTAGCCCGTGACCTCCGGCGTGCTTGGCCGACATTCCGACCCACTCACGGACACTTTATCCGATCAATTGCAGTCGAGGACCCGGCCCCTGATGGCGTCCCCACGGGGATTCGAACCCCGGTCGCCACCGTGAAAGGGTGGTGTCCTAGGCCTCTAGACGATGGGGACAAAATGTTGGTGGAGCCAGCCGGGATCGAACCGGCGACCTCTACAATGCCATTGTAGCGCTCTCCCAGCTGAGCTATGGCCCCACTGCTGGAA
>CAYOLM010000043.1:3933-9086 GCA_964404785.1 uncultured Mizugakiibacter sp. | reverse complement strand
CTTGACTGTCCCGCCAGATAGATCCAAGCCTGACGGTAGCCCACCGCCCGCAGCGCTGGCAAGCTTGCATCCAGATCCTTACGGGCCCGCAAACCACGCACCTCATCGAGAAAACCTTGTTCCAACATGACAGCAAAGCGTTCGGCTATCCGCGCATGCAGTCGCGCCCGATCTGCCGGCAGCAATACCAGTTTTAACAGTCGATAGGGCAACACTGCCGAACCACCTTGCTGTTGGTCGCTCAGGGGCTTGCCGGTGAGAGTAATCACTTCAAGAGCGCGCTGGATGCGTTGGCTATCGCGGGCATGGATACGTTGCGCTGCCAGTGGGTCCAATTGGCTCAAGCGGGCATGCAGCGCCGCCCAGCCATCTCGAAGCGCCTCTGCGGCCAGGCGTTTACGTAGCTTCGGGTCGGCTTCGGGCAACGGCGACAGCCCTCGTTCGAGAGCGCGAAAATACAAGCCGGTACCACCCACTAGCAGCGGTACCCGTCCTTGATCGGTCATTTTCTGCATGGCTGCCAAGGCATCGCTGCGGAATTCAGCCGCCGAATAGGGCTGCGAGGGATCGCGCAAATCCAGCAAAGCATGCGGATACCGCGCCATGATCGCGGCATTGGGCTTGGCGGTACCGATATTGAGACCCCGGTATACCAAGGCAGAGTCGACGCTGACCAAACCCAACGGAAACCGTTCGCACAAGGCGCAGGCCAGCTCCGTCTTTCCTGTTGCCGTGGGGCCCATCAGAAAAATCGCCGGAGGAACGGCCGAATGGGTGGAATAAAGGATAGAGGACATGGCTAAAGCCTGCCCGTTTGGGTGAGGTACTACAAGCCCGATACCAACAGTTTGTAATCCAGTAAGTGTTATATTGTACGGATTGGTAGTGGAGTCCTGTGTGGATATCAGTAACTGGCATGTCCTTGCCGAAAGTCCTGTGGCGATCCTGCTAACCGCTCTGGTGCTGGGCCTGGTGCACGGCATCACCCCGGACGAACACACCTGGCCTATTACCTTCAGCTATGCCATCGGCAGCTATTCCACCCGGGCTGGCCTGCGTGCCGGCCTGCTGTTTTCCCTGGCATTTACCGTACAGCGGGCGATCGGCAGTGAACTGGCATGGCTGGGACTGTCACCTTGGCTAGGCAATGCCCGGTTCGACAAGATCCTGTTTCTGCTGATCGGAGTCCTGATGGCTGTCGGCGGCTGGATGATGCACCGCCGCGGTAGCTCGCCGCATCTCGGCTGGTTTAGCAACAGGCTCCCGGCGCGCAGCACAAATTCGGAAAACACCTCGACGATGCTGGGCTGGATGCCGGCCATCCATGGCTTCGTTGCCGGATGGGGGTTTGGAGCCTTCGCGCTGATCCTGTACACCACTCTGGCCCCGAATATGCCCTCGGCATGGTGGGGCTGGGTTCCCGGAGCCATGTTCGGACTCGGTACCACCGTGGTGCAGGCCCTGGCTGGAGCCGGATTCGGCCGGCTCATGGCCAGTCGCAAGCTCACTCCGGAGATCCTCCACAAGGTGGCGTTGACTACCGCTTCAAGAACCCTGCTCTGGGGCGGTCTGGCCTACCTGCTGCTGGGCCTGCTAGGTCTGTTCGCACCACATATCGAGTCACTGCGCCTGGGCACCGGCATGAGGATTCCAGGACTGGCGCATATCGGGGTTCCGGTCCTGTTTGCAGCGTTCACCGTACTCATCGTTGGAGTGGGCACTCTGTACCGTCAACTGCGTTTGTATCCGGGTCAACCACAATCCGACGAGCCCCACACTCCCGAGTAAACCGAACGAACAGCCAACAGCCACTTTGTACTTGCGGACTGTAGCCATGGCGCCGTTTATAATAGGCCGTTTAATCTCCTCGGGAGTTCCCATGTCGCAGACCATGCGTGCGCTGGTCAAGCGTGAAGCCCGCCAGGGCATCTGGATGGAAGAGGTGCCAATTCCACAAATCGGCCCCAATGAGGTGCTAGTCAAAATCGAGAAAACCGCCATCTGTGGTACCGACCTGCATATCTACAAATGGAATGACTGGGCGCAGCGAGTCATCAAGCCCGGCTTGGTGATTGGCCATGAGTTCGTCGGCCGGATCGTGGCCATCGGGCCTGGGGTACAGGGCTACCAGACTGGCCAGCGGGTCAGTGCCGAAGGGCATATTGTCTGTGGGGTGTGCCGAAATTGCCGGGCCGGGCGGCCGCATCTGTGTCCGCATACGGTGGGCATAGGCGTAAACCGTAACGGCGCCTTTGCCGAATACGTCACCATGCCGGCCTCCAACCTGTGGCCAGTCCCTGATCCGATTCCCTCTGAACTGGCGGCTTTCTTCGATCCTTTCGGTAATGCCACCCACTGCGTGCTGGAGTTTGACCTGATCGGTGAAGACGTACTGATCACCGGCGCCGGGCCGATCGGCATCATCGCTGCAGGCATCGCCAAGCACGTTGGAGCCCGCAATGTGGTGGTTACCGATGTCAACGATTACCGTCTCAAGCTCGCTGCTGAAATGGGCGCTACCCGGGTTATCAACGTATCCAAGCAATCACTAAAAGAGGTTGTCCACGAGCTGCACATGGAAGGTTTCGATATCGGCATGGAAATGAGCGGTCAACCACGCGCCTTCAACGACATGCTGGATGTGATGTACCACGGTGGCAAGATTGCCCTACTCGGCCTGCTGCCTGACGGCGCCGGAATCGATTGGAATCAGGTGATCTTCAAGGGGTTAATCCTGCACGGTATTTACGGCCGACGCATGTATGAGACCTGGTACAAAATGACGCAGATACTACTGAGTGGCTTCCCCTTGCAGAAGGTACTAACCCATCAGGTGGCGATTGACGATTTCCAGCACGGCTTCGACCTGATGGAATCGGGCCAGTGTGGCAAGGTGGTGTGTTCCTGGATCTAACAGTCTATTGGAGCACCATGCCTACCCTGTCAGGTCCGAATGACGGACAATGCTGCTCTATCTGCTGACCGGAGCTTGCCATGGCCTTTACCGCCCGTGAACGACTCGCCACTGAACTCGAATCGATCCGTGAACAGGGTCTATTTAAGACCGAGCGGGTCATCACCTCACCCCAGTCCGCCGAAATAACCCTGACCGATGGCCGTAAAGTACTGAACTTCTGCGCTAATAATTATCTCGGCCTGGCCGATCATCCCGAGGTGATCGCCGCCGCCAAGGACGCCCTGGATACGCACGGCTTCGGTATGGCCAGCGTACGCTTCATCTGCGGCACGCAGGATCTGCACAAGCAACTCGAAAAGAAAATTGCTGAGTTTTTCGGTACTGAAGACAGCATTCTCTATGCCGCCTGCTTCGACGCCAATGGTGGCCTGTACGAACCGCTACTCGGCAACCAAGACGCCATTATCTCCGACGCACTCAACCATGCCTCGATCATCGATGGTATTCGGTTGTGCAAAGCCCAGCGTTTCCGCTATGCCAACTGCGATATGGCCGATCTGGAAAAACAGTTACAGGCTGCCGATGCGGCTGGGGCACGCAGCAAGCTGATTACCTCCGACGGGACCTTTTCCATGGATGGATCCATCGCCCCGCTGGAGCACATCACCGCGCTGGCCGAACACTACCAGGCCATGGTGCATATCGACGAATGCCATTGCACCGGCTTCCTCGGTCCGACTGGACGTGGCTCAGCTGAAGTGCATGGAGTGATGGATAAGATTGACATCTTCACCGGCACCCTGGGCAAGGCCCTCGGTGGTGCGCTGGGCGGCTTCACCACCGGGCGTGGAGAAATCATCGAAATGTTGCGGCAACGCTCGCGACCCTATCTGTTCTCCAACTCACTCCCTCCGCATATAGTCGCTGCTGCCATCAAGGTCTTTGAAATGCTGGTTGCGGCCACCGATCTGCGTGAGCAGCTGCTTAAAAATACCCGTTATTTTCGTGAGCACATGACGGCCGCCGGTTTTGACATCAAGCCCGGAGTCCACCCCATCGTACCGGTGATGGTGTATGACGCACCCCTGGCCCAGAAGATGTCCAGCGAACTGCTCGAAGAAGGTATTTACGTCACCGGTTTCTTCTATCCGGTGGTTCCTCGGGAGCAGGCGCGTATCCGCACCCAAATGAGCGCCGCGCATACTCACGCTCATCTCGATCGGGCGATCGAGGCTTTCACCCGCGTAGGCCGCAAGCTTGGATTGTTGAGGCCCCAGAGCTGAGTTGAGGTAAGCCGGCATGCGAGAAGACCGGATACGCCTGTATCAGACTCTGCCGCATTCCTGCGGCTACTGGCGCGAGCGTACCGCTACCAATATGGTGATTGACCCGCAACGACTCGATCTTGATGCGCTGTACCCCGATGCCTTGGCCCAAGGATTCCGGCGTGCCGCTGGGTATCTATACCGACCGGGCTGTGAACAATGCCAGGCGTGTATCGCCTGCCGTATTCCCGTCGATCAATTCCACCCGAGCCGCAGCCAGCAACGTTGTCTACGCCGCAATGCCGATCTTATCTGCCACGATCTGGCACCCGGTTATACGCCCGAACGCTATGCGCTCTACCAGCGCTATCTGCATAGCCACCACCGCGGCGGTGGCATGGATAAAGGAACGATCGAGGATTTCCGCGAATTCCTCTGTGCTCCCTGGGAGACCACCCGCTTCCTGGAATGGCGATGTAACTCTTGCTTGCTGGCCGTGGCTGCCATCGATATTGTCGGTAACGCGCTCTCGGCGGTCTACACCTGGTACGACCCCACCCAGAGTCAGCGTGGGCTCGGCACCTTCGCCATTCTCCAGCAGATCGACTATGCCCGGACACATGGCATCGACTGGGTCTACCTCGGCTACTGGATCGAGGACCATCCGAAGATGAGCTATAAACGCCGTTTTCACCCACTGCAGGTCCTCGGTGCCGAGGGCTGGCAGGAACTCGGCTGAGGCCTCCCGGATCAGCCAATGCGCAGCGTAGACCCGGGATCCACGTACTGGCGATGCTGTCTGATGTTCGATGAACATCCAACGTGCTCCGGGCCGAGTGGATTCCCGCCTGCGCGGGAATGACAAATGGGAGGGTGGCGGCCGCTTGTCCACTGCCGTGGTTCGCACCCCTATCTTGTCATCCCGGGCGTAGACCCGGGATCCACGTACTGGCGATGCTGTCCGCTGTTCG
>CAYOLM010000043.1:0-3833 GCA_964404785.1 uncultured Mizugakiibacter sp. | reverse complement strand
AAAGATCTCGTCATCCCGGGCGTAGACCCGGGATCCACGTACTGGCGATGCTGTCCGCTGTTCGATGAACATCCAACGTGCTCCGGGCCAGGTGGATTCCCGCCTGCGCGGGAATGACCAGAAGGTGCGTGGATCGCCGAACAACCCCCGCTTATCTCCGGGCACCACAAATCCTCAAGTACCCACACTCGCTGCCGATGGCTAGACAGGTGAAAGAAGATGGCTCCTCCCTAGCGGTTTGCGGCAAGTCTGCACGGAGTGCATCGCTACTCTTGTCGAGGGGAGCGACCGTGTCGGGCTTGGCAGCAAGTCTGGTGGATATTCTTGTCGATACGGGAAGATCGCTATGACCGAAACAGCACGTGCGGATCTGCAACAGGAAGTCGAAGTGAAGCGTGTGCGGCAACTGTACATGCACGGCACCCGGACTCTGTACTCCAGTCTCAGCGTAGCGATCATTGGTGTGTTGGTACTGTGGCCAAGCTTGCCGCATGCATGGATCGGTTCCTGGCTTGCCCTGCAGATTATCGTTTCCCTATCACGACTCGGCCTAATCGCCCGATTTCGTCAGCAAGTCCGACAGCCTTCCTTTGCGGTGCGCTACTGGGAGAGAATCTATGGGGCCGGTTGTCTACTTGGCGGTCTGACTTGGGGTTCCCTAGCTATTTTCCTACCCTGGCTGGAACCGGACATGCAGTCTTTCGTCGCTATCATCATTGCTGGCGTGAGTACCGGTAGCCTTATCAGCGGATTACCAAGCCCCCTTTGTTCGATACTCTTTCTGGTGCCCACCACCCTGCCCTTGTCGCTGGTTCTGCTGCTGAATCCGAGCCATGATCACACCATCCTCAGTCTGCTGATTATCCTCTTTTTGCTGATATTGTGGGGCCTTAGCCGAACGATTCGGAAGGTTTTACTGGATAGCCTGCGCCTGGCCCAGGACAAATCGATGCTGGCCGCAGAGCTACAGGGGAAAAGCCAGGAATTGACCCTGCAGCGAGATGAGTTCTCGCGGCTATCTCTCACCGATCCACTGACCGGCCTGGATAACCGCCGCGCACTGATAACCCGGCTGGAGCGAGCTCTGGCTCGAGCTAAGCGGCACCAAGAAATACTGGTTCTTGGGATCCTTGATCTGGATGACTTTAAACCCATCAATGACCGGTACGGTCATGCGATAGGCGATGCCTGTCTCAAGGAAATTGCCCAACGCCTGCAACAGGTCATGCGTAGCACGGATAGTGCGGCCCGCCTGGGTGGCGATGAATTCGTTATTCTGCTCGAGGGATTGACCCATACCGAGGCTCTCAGTACGGCCCTGGAACGGATGCGTAAACGTATCGAGATGCCGATGGAAATCGATGGCATTTCCCTTAAAGTCAAGGCCAGCCTCGGTCTGGCGATCTATCCCCAGCACGAATCGGACCCGAGTCCCGACACCCTACTGCGAATCGCCGACCACGCACTGTATGCCGCCAAAGCACAAAAACACCACCGCAGCCGCTGGTGGGTGTTGCCACAGGACGAAAAAACAACCGATGCGCAACAAGTTGCCACGGTACAACCGAACCCGTCACGCATCTTCGTTGCCGCCTATGGAGAACAAGCCAAAACCCAGCTGCTGCCATATCAGGATGCTTTCCAGTCTATCGCCAAACCCTTTGCCGAGGCCTTTTATGTACGGCTCGCGCTCGAAGCTGGACCATCCACGCTACTCGCAACCCTCTCCCTTTCGGAACTTGAAGAACTCAAAACCAAACAAAGTCTGCATCTTGAGCTACTTGTTGATCCCGAGCTAAACGAGTTATGCCATCGGCAACGGGCCAAAAAAATGGGCAGGATCCACGCTGCAGTGGGTATCGAGAGAAGCGAACTGATCCAGAGCTACCAGTACTGGATGGAGACGCTACAACACACCTTCACCAAGGATATACGGCCTCTGCAAGCCATTCTCGACCGGCGTCTTGCTGTGGAAATCGAGGATGAGCTGGCCGGGTATGCAGAAGTTGATCGGCAACGTGAAGTTGCGCTGGCAAAGATTGCGGAATTCGCCTGGCAAGCAGAGTGTTATTGTGACTTGATTGAGGGCACGGTGCAGAGCTTGCAGGCTATGGACGAAGTTTTGGCCGCAACGATCGCCCGTCCAGACCCGCAAGGCAGTATCCTTTTTGAAGCAGTGGCAGGGGCTCCCTTTCTGCAGTACCTGCAGCAGCTCGAGAATGGCCAGGCCCCACCAATCCGGACCAATCGAAGTAGCCCGGAGGGCCAGGGTCCAAGCAGCGATGCCTGGGCCAGCGGCGAAATCCAGCACGTCACCAATTACCAGACCAGCAAACGGATGGCCCCCTGGAATAAAATAGTCATAGCACTTGGATTTCACTCCCAGGCAGTCGTACCGATACGTATCCACGGGGAGAATAAGATTCTCCTGCAGCTTTTTTCTCAGTATCGGGGTGGTTTCACCTCTCCGGCCCAGAAAGCCTTTCTCCAGCATCTGCAGCAAATTCTGGCCCTTGGGTACGGACGCCTGCACGAAAGCACTACACCACCTTTGGTACAGAGTGCCATCCAGCGGCGACATTACAAGAGCCTACTAAGCTCAGGTGGCCTGGAAATGCTGTTTCAGCCCATCGTGGATCTGAGCAGCGGGGAGATCGACAAGGTCGAGGCCCTGGCCCGACTGCGCGATGACACTTCATTGCTTACCCCGAATCTGTTTCTCGCAACCCTGAATCGGGATGAATTGCTGACTTTATACCGGCTGGGTCTTGAACAGGCTTTATATCGTATCGCTGCATGGCATGCTGATGGACTGCGGATCGACATCAGTCTGAACCTTCCCGCCCACGCCCTGACCGACCCACGCTATCGCGATGTAACCCGCAAGGCGCTGCAGAAGCAAGCCCTACCCGAGGGCCATACCCTCACCCTGGAAGTACTTGAAACAGGTACAGTCAAGGAGTTGGAGGCTCTTCAGGTAACGCTGGCTGCCTGGCGAGAACTGGGTGTGCAGCTGGCACAGGACGATCTCGGCGAGGCTTATTCCAGTCTCTCACGACTGCGACACATCCCTTTTGAAATAGTCAAAATCGATCAGAATCTGGTTCGTGGAGCATCCGTCAACCCCTTGCGGGTACTCAGTTTCATCGCCAGGCTGACCGATTTGGCCCAGGAAGCAGGGGCCCGCACCGTGGTCGAGGGTCTGGAGACCCCTGGATTGATAGAGGCCGCCGCCATCCTCGGGGCCGAATTCGGGCAGGGCTACGGTATTGCCCGTCCCCTTGCAGCCCGGGATCTACCCGCCTGGGTACAACGCCATTTACCACTCCAACTCGACCCATCCCATCCCCACACCGCACTCGGTGCTCTTGCTGCGAGTCTGCGCTGGGAACACCGCCTCGCGGCCGTCAACGCATCATGGCCAGAATTGATCCGGCAGATCGCCGGGCTACCCTGCGCAGCCAGCGCATGGCTGCACGAATACCAACTGGGAAACGCTCCGATCGGGCAGCTACACCAATCCATGCAGGCCGCCGCCGTACACGCTGGACATATCAATGACCCGCAATATCGGCAGCTGCGTGATAGCTATCTCGAACTACTGGTGAATCGAGCGATCACCGAAGAAGGGGGCACCCAGCCCAGGAGCCTGTCGAACTTGGTGGGTCACAGCGAGGCAGATGAGAAATCGAGGGCCGTTTTTTGATCTTTTGAGGCGAATAGTGGTTCTATTTAATGATAAAGAACAAGAGAATGAATTGATTTTTCACCGTTACAGTAGGTCCTACCCAAGTCCTACAGGCCCTAGCCAATCTGCAACAGCAATAAAACGC
>CAYOLM010000042.1:0-9102 GCA_964404785.1 uncultured Mizugakiibacter sp. | reverse complement strand
ATATCGATGTAGCCCGTGCTCAGTCCAATGACAACCCGGTCTATTATGTGCAGTATGCCCACGCCCGTATTGCCAGTGTGCTGACTCAAGTCGGGGAACGTGGCATGGTTCACGATGAGGTACGGGGACGCAACGCCCTGACTAAACTTGACAGCGAACCCTCCATGGCGGTGATGGTGATGCTGTCGCGCTACCCTGAAGTGATTGAGTCAGCGACACACCATCTCGAACCGCACCTTGTAGCGGCTTACCTGGTGGAACTCGCTGGCAGCTTCCACGCCTGGTATAACTCTGAGGCCTTTCTGGTGGATGATGCCGCACTGCGCGATGCCCGCCTGTTATTGGCGCGGGCTACCGGACAGGTACTCGCCAATGGGCTTGGGTTGATGGGGGTATCTGCCCCGGAGAGTATGTAATGGCAGGTAAGCGCGGTAAGCAGGCAGTGCGCCGCGAGCGGCGCATCTCTGGATGGGTGTTGTTTATATTTGGATTGCTTCTCGGCGTGTTGGTAATGGGCTACGTCGGCTACCGTGGATGGATTCCCAGCCTGCGTAGTCATGCCGGCCCAACGATTCGTCCCGGAGCAACACCCAGTACCGGTGCAGGACTCGGCATTGCTGCTCATCCTGAACCGGCCAAGCCCAAGTTTGACTTTTATAAGGTTCTGCCAGGTAAGGAAGTGATCATACCGGATGCCGAGCTGAGTGCCCAGGCGCGCACTGAGAAAACGCCTCCTGCCACCACCCAGACCTCGGCAGGCGCTTATGTACTGCAGGTGAGTTCCTTCTCCACCCCGGCCCAGGCCGATACCGCCAAGGCCAAGCTGGCCCTGGCCGGCTTTGTGGCCGAAGTCCAAGCTGTAAATATTAAGGGCCAAAATTGGTACCGGGTACGACTGGGACCCTATGCGAGTGCAGCTCAACTGGAGGGAGTCAAAAAGAAACTGGACGCCGCTGGGTTCCATGCCCTGGCCCTGAAAGAGAAGTGAGCGGCGATGACAATCCCGGCAATTGCCCTATTTCGCGGTTTGCCGGAACAGGAATAAGGGGCGAATCAGGACCCGGGCAAACGCGGAACCTGCGCCTATGCGGATATTACCGAGCAGATAGTTGGTGATATTCCCGTGTGCGGTCATTGCCCTCGCTAATTACGCTCGTGCTCCATCCCGGCTACGCTTACCGCAACACCCCATTTATCCTGGTCACCGCCCCCATACCGGAAATGAGATGGCCAGAATCACGCACCGCCAAGATAGGTGTAACCTTGTAGTCCCGCCTCGAGTGATGCAGTGAAACGCTCTGCATCAGCGGTTGCTAGGTGCATCCGCGTCATTTTTTCCTGCCAAGCAGCACGCAGAGTATCGAGGTCGTAGCCAACGTAATCGAGCATCAAGCTGGCGCTGTCACCATGACGCAGATGGCTGAGTTCGAAACCCTCTCCAGTAACCCGTACATTGACCGCATCGGTGTCACCAAACAGGTTGTGAATGTCCCCCAAGGTCTCTTGATAGGCACCGACGAGAAAGATCCCCAAACGGTATGCCTTGCCTGGTTCAAGGGCATGCAGGGGTAGGCTCATATCGAGCCCGGTGGCGGTAACGTATTGATCAACACGTCCATCCGAGTCGCAGGTCAGGTCAACGATCACCCCCCGGCACTGCGGTTTGCGGTTCAGTCCAGCGATCGGCATGATTGGGAATATCTGCTGGATCGCCCAAACATCCGGCAGCGATTCAAATATGGAAAAATTTAGAAAATACTTATCGACCAGCCGTGTATTAAGCTCATCCAGGGTTTTCCGATGGCTGCGCTCGCTGGGATTAAGACGTGTCTTGAGTGCGTGCAACACCAGGTAATACAGATCGTCCAATGCGGCTCGCTGGGCGATGTTGATGTGGCCCAAGACAAATAAGCTTCGTCCTTCAGCCAGATACTGTTGCGCTTCGAGATATAACTCAGTGGGCGGACGCCGCTCTATATCGCGGTGCAGTACCCGCATATGCTGTAACACCGTGGGCTCGGTGGTTTCCTCTGCTGGCCATGCTCCGCTGGATGTCACCTCGCAATCTGTGACCTCGGCAACCAGCACGGCATGATGGGCAGTCATCGCCCGACCTGCTTCGGTAAGTACTCGTGGAGAGGCCAGGCCGTGAGTTGCGCAAACTTCGGCCAGCGGCTGCACGATGCTGCTAGCGTATTGTTCAAGGCTGTAGTTGAGCGAGCAGTAGTCACGCGAACCCGTGCCTTGATAATCCACTCCCAGGCCACCACCGACATCGACGTAATCCAAACTTATGCCCAGACGTGCCAACTCGACCATGAAACGCACTGCTTCGCGCATGCCACCGGCAATATCGCGCAGATTCGACATCTGCGAGCCCATGTGAAAGTGCAGTAACCGCAGTGATTCGGTCAATTTGCTGACCCGCAAACGTTCGATTAGCTTCAACAGTTGTCCGGGTGTTAGCCCAAACTTGGCTTTTTCACCGCCGCTGTTCTGCCAACGTCCGACGCCGAGGCTGGCCAGGCGCACCCGCACACCCAGAATGGGTTGCACCTGCAAGGCGTCGGCTTCGGCGATGATATGGGCTACTTCGGTTGCCTTTTCGATAACAATCACGGTACGCAAACCCATGCGCGTACCCATCAACGCCAGGCGGATGTATTCGCGATCCTTGTAGCCGTTGCAGATCACCAAGCTACCAGGCTGGGCCATCGCCAACACCGCCAGCAATTCCGGCTTGGATCCGGCTTCGAGTCCGAAGGTCTCTACCCCGGTGCCAGCCACCAACTCACTGACCACACCATGCTGCTGATTGACTTTAACCGGATAGATTGCCGTATAGCCGCCCGCATAGTCGTGCTCACGCATGGCCTCAGCGAAGGTCTGCTGCAGGTGTTGGCGTCGATGTTGCAGCACATCGGTGAAACGTAGCAATAAGGGCAACCGCATGCCGACCCTGCGCGCCTCGTCAATCACGGCATCCAGGCGCACCCCGGCCATACTAGGTCCGGCAGGCTGGACAATAACTCCGCCCTGCTCATCAATATCAAAATAGCCCTCGCCCCAATGCTCAATGGCATACGTTCTCCTGGCCTGTTGACGATCCCATGGAGCCGTCATGGATGATCTCCTCGCGAGTTGGGTCGGTGCGTCGCAGCGGCGGGGCCTGAACGCGGATACCGGAAGAACCGGAAGCCCGACTCGCCGCGGGGTTCATCCGTATGCAGCATTTTAGCGCCTCTGTGTTGGGTGCGGCGGTTACAATGCGCCTTTTGAAGCAGCGCGGACAGATCATGAGCAATAACTGGGTTACCGAGCAGTACCTGCCGAGCGGTTCGGCTATCGGCTTGCGTATTCATTCTCGCTTGCATGCTGAAACCACGCCTTACCAGACTATCGAGGTTTACGACACCACGGATTGGGGGCATTTGATGCTTATCGATGGCTGCATGATGGTGAGTGATAGGGACAATTTCTTTTACCACGAGATGATGACCCACCCGGCCTTGTTCACCCATCCGGCGCCGCGCCATGTCGCCATCATCGGAGGGGGCGATTGCGGCTCTCTGCGTGAGGTGCTGCGGCATCCACAAATCCAAGGGGTGGTGCAGATCGAGATCGATGAACGGGTCACCCGTCTCGCCGAGGAGTTTTTTCCATCCTTATGCGAGGCCAATGCTGACCCACGTGCTGAGTTGTTGTTTGCCGATGGCATCGCCTGGATGCGTGAGGCTGAGGCGGCCAGCCTGGACGTAATCATTGTTGATTCAACCGACCCGGTCGGTCCGGCCGAAGGCCTGTTCAATGAGGCCTTCTATCGCTCTTGTTATGCCGCGCTATCTCCTGGAGGTATCTTAGTTCAGCAATCGGAGTCCCCTTTAGCCCATGTCGCGCTGATTAAGACCATCCATGCTGCTATGCACCAGGCTGGCTTCGGAGCTCGGGTTACCTTGCCGTTTCCACAGCCCTGTTATCCCACCGGTTGGTGGAGCTGTACGTTGGCACGTAAGGGCGATGCCAGCCTTGACCAGTTCCGGGAAACCGATGCCAATATGCGTACCTTCGCTACGCAGTATTACAACCCGGCGATGCACCATGCCGCACTAGCCCAACCGGAATTTCTGCGGCGGGCCTTACAGGACTGAAGACGACAAATTAGTGGCCTGTAGGCCCGTCGGCTAGGTGGACACCCTGTTACCGTTTGACCACCTTACCTACCCCTGACTTCGTTGCGATAGTTCAACCCATGAAAACTTCCTCCAAGATTTTCTTTTCTGTTTTTCTTTGTGGCCTGTTATTGGCGGGTTCGGCGAACAGCGCCGGTATGTTATCCAGCCCCCTGGCCCGGTTTCAACGCAAGCTGGTCAGTCGTGCCGCGTCCCACTCGCAAGCACTACATCTGGCAGCCGCCGCCATTCTCGCTCGATCTATTTCCGGCATACCATTGCCATGGCGCTATTCGACCCTGATACACCGGGCTCAAACACAGACTTCTGCGGGTCCTGCTGTCTACTGGGTGGCACTTGGTGATTGCGGTGATCGTCAAAACCTAAGTGATTGCATCAACACGGCTGCCTTGCAACGGCTCCAACAGCAAGCACCTGACAATGCGGCGATCTGGCTGCTGAGCTTCGATCATGCCGTTCAAACCAATGATCTACCAGGCCAAAAGCGTTTCCTGTATCAGGCAGCTCGCGCCACTGCATTCCGTACCTATTACGCCACCTTGCTACAAGCCCTTATCAACACGGTGACCACTCAAACCATGCCAGCAGCCGTGGTACAAATCATCAGCGGCAAACAAGGTAACGCGCAGGCCGCTAGTTACCTGCTGGCAGCCGGTAATCTCATGTACCTACCCACGCCTGCACTGGCACCCCTGTTTGCCTATTGCACCGGCCATAGCCCATCTACCCAGGTACATGATGAGTGCCTTCATCTTGCCAGACATCTAGCTTTGGGCGATACCGTGACGGCGCGTGCTACCGGCCTGGCCTTAATCCAGCGCCTTGCCACAAGCCCAACTCGGCGCCGATTGGCTGCCCGGCAACAACGGGCTCTGGCCTGGCAAACGCAACAGTTTGCCAGTTTGGTCTGGCGTGCCCGTCACGATGTCCATCTTGCCCGAATGCTACTTGGACTGGCCCGCCAAGGTGAGACCGAAAACAGTATCCAGCTGGGGTTGCTGCGAAAAATGCATATTCCCCTTACTCCACCGAGTACCTGGAATCCGCATAGCCCCGGCAACAGCTGACCGCCTCTTTACAACCCATCCATGTCTCAGCAGGTTGCCAGGGCTGACTAGGAATCCCTTAACATTTGTTGTCCACCATACAGCCAGGCCAGTTTTCCAGGGGATTCGGCCTGTGTTCCGCTCCCCCGTCACCATCCGGCCGTTCATAGAGGCCTTCGAGAAACCGTAATGAGTAGTTTGCATACCACCACCCTGGAACTTATTGCTGATAACACACCAGCTGGACGGGCCAGGTATTAGCGTAGAGGTAACGCAGCAAGCGAACTCCTAGAAAATTTTTACCGTGATGCCCAGCCATTTTATAAAATATCTCTACATGGCATGCTTACGCCTATGTCTACTCAAGTTCTGTTGCTACGCCATGCTCAAGCTCTGCAGGCCCATTCCGGGCAGGCGGATATTGATCGTGGTTTGAGCCCCAGCGGCCTGACTCAGTGCGAACGGTTACAACAGCACTTTCTCCAACATACGGATCTCGCCCCACAGGTGGTACTGTGTTCCACGGCCAAACGAACTCGTGAGACTTTGCTCCACGCACTTCCCCAGTGGCTTTCTCGTTGTAGATTTGAGACATCTATCTATGCCGCTACACCCGCTACACTGCTGCGATGGCTACTAAGGTATCAGCACCAACGCTTACTTCTAGTTGGTCATAATCCCGGGCTGGAACAGTTGCTGACCCTGTTGCTCGTGCACCCGCCCGCAGCGCCGATGAGACCTGCCAGCTTGTGCCATTTGCGCCTGCAGCGTGCCGAACCAGGAGGAGCGCTGCAGATTTCGTCATGGACCTTCTAAAGTTATCACCACTTTGCAACGCGGGACTTTATTCACTACAGGTTCTCGCTACCCGGCCGACCCAGCAGAATGCATGTGACGAACATGTCTAGGACGCTGAACTGGTATCAACACGTTCATATATGGACTTTCCCACAGTCCACTGAACCACCGGATGGCCGTCTGCTTCGCTATCTTGCAAGCTGCCTGGGCTTGACACCTGAGTGCTTATCGATATTTCGTGATAACCATGGTAAACCGCATCTGTTACCACCCTATTCCTGGCTACGGTTTAATCTTACTCACAGTCAAGACCGGGTTGTGCTGGTCGCCGCCCGTGACGTCACCCCCGGAGTAGACATCGAAAATCTGTCTCGTCGCTTATCCATCCAAGGTTTGGCAGCACGTTTTTTTACTCCTACCGAATCGCTCGTACTGCGACAATGCTCACCCACAATCCGTAAAACTGTCTTTTTACAACTCTGGTGCCACAAAGAAGCCGTGCTCAAGGCTCAGGGCATGGGGATTGCCTTCGGACTACGGAAAATTAATTTTCAATGGCTGCAGAGTGCTTGGAGACCGCATACTTTTCACCCGGCGATCGGCTCCGCCGCAGACTGGCAGGTACACGATCTAGCGCTCGGCAGCGATTGGGTTGCCTGCGTTGCCTGGCGAGGACCACCACTACGAATCACTTTACATGCAGGCTAATCATTCGTCTCCGGAACTTTTCCCCGTCCGCTGTTGTCTCACATAGCACATCTCCTGCCGTTGTCGATGCTTAAATTTTTTTGCTGTAGATCAACGGTCTTCAAAGCGTACTTCGGTGCGCTTTTTTTTCTGCTATTTTTGTTCCTGACCCCAAACCTGTCTGTAAGCCATGACCGTACTTAGCGTCAACGTCAATAAAATTGCTGTTCTGCGTAATTCCCGAGGTGGCAGAGAGCCCGATGTACTCAAGGCTGCTGAGACCTGTCTGCGGGCGGGTGCCCATGGCATCACGGTGCATCCCCGACCCGATCTACGGCATATTCGGCCCGATGATGTCAAGTCACTTGCTGGGATGTGTCGCTCAACTGCGGAATTCAACATTGAGGGCAACCCTTTCGCACCACCTCAGGGAAGCTACCCGGGGTTACTTTCCCTGCTTGAAGAATTGAGTCCTACCCAGGCAACCCTGGTTCCCGACTCCCAGGCTCAACTCACATCCGATCATGGTTTTGACCCCTTGCAAGATGCCTCAGGTCTTGCCTCGTTGGTCACAACTATCCATTCTTTTGGTTGCCGGGTAACGCTGTTCGTAGATCCAGGTTGTGTGGCCCTGGAAGCTTTCCGGGATATCGGTGTCGACAGGATCGAAATCTATACCGGACCCTATGCCAATCAGTTTGCCAGTGGCGTTACCGGTGCCGGCCTCGATGCCTGTCTACGTACCGCAACGGCTGCAGCTAGGCTAGGCTTGGGCGTCAATGCAGGTCATGATCTAAATCAGCTGAATCTACCACAGCTGCGGCAAACCATTCCCTGGCTCGCTGAGGTCTCTATCGGTCATGCCCTCATCGCTGAGGCTTTATATGCAGGGCTTACTGAAACGGTAGGTAACTACGTGCAGCTCTGCAATAGATGACCACGCACGCTACCCATAAAAAGTCAGACGCCTCGACTCGAAACGTCGGCTATCCGAGGTGACTGCAGAACCAGCTGCTTACTGCTGATCGATATTCAGGAAGCCAATTTTGCTCATCCCGGCACTTTTGGCATCAGATAATACCAGTGCCACATCCTGATACTGGGTATTATCGGCCGCTTGAACTTGCAATTCGGGCTGTGGGGAACGTTGTGCCGACACGGCCAACTGGGCCTGAAGCTCAACGGTGCTAATTGCTTGCCCGTTCCAATACAGCGTCCCGTCCGCCGCCACCCTGAGACGGATGGGCTCGGGAGGATTTTTTGGAGGGGTTACATTGGGATTTGGCTGCGGCAAATCGATGGTAACCCGGTGAGTGAGCATGGGGGCGGTGATCATGAAGATGATCAACAATACCAACATCACGTCCACCATGGGCGTGACATTGATGTCGGCCATAGGCCCACCACCGCTATTGCTTGAAAATGCCATGATCTGTTACCTCGCGGCGCTTACTTGCCTGTCGTAATGAAGCCTATTTTGACCAGTCCGGCCTGTTTGGCGTCTGAGAGTACCCGGGCCACAACTTTAAAATGGAGGTGTTTGTCAGCACGTAGTTTGATCTCGGGTTGCGGCCGCTCTGCTGCTGCGACGGCCAACTTTTGTTTGAACTCATCCTCGTTCACCAGATTGTCGTTCCAGTACAATTGACCATCGGATTGAACCGCGAGATCCACCGAAGCAGGTACCGGTTTCGGCTGCACAATCGGACTGGCCTTGGGTAAATCAACCCGAATTTTGTGCGATGCCAGCGGCGCGGTGATCATGAAGATGATCAACAACACCAACATCACGTCCACCATGGGCGTGACATTGATATCCGCCATTGGCGCACCGGAGCCCCCGCTGCTGGTGCTCATAGACATGACTTACTTCCTCTTCGGAATGGCTGCTGAAGCATCTACGACGCGAGCACCGGTTGCGAAGAAATCGTGGAGATCATGTGCAAATTCATCGAATCGTGCGTACACCACCCGATTCATACGGGTAAAGAAATTATACGCAAGCACGGCTGGAATGGCGGCACCCAGACCCATCGCGGTCATGATCAGAGCTTCACCCACTGGCCCGGCCACAGCTCCAATATCTGCTTGTCCAGACGCTCCGATACTGATCAAGGCGTGATAGATACCGAGTACAGTTCCGAGCAGGCCTACAAAAGGTGCCGCTGAACCAACGGTAGCGAGTAGCGTCATACCGGTTTCCAAACGCATGCTCTCCCTAGCCACGGCTTGGCGTAAAGATCGATCTATGAACTCCGAACGGCTCAGGTTCTCAGCCATCTTGCCACCTTCTGACTTCTGGTAATGCGCCGCGGCACGGGCACAGTCCAAGGCGATCTTGGAGAATGGCTCGCTTTCCTTTTGGGCTTCCATGGCGCGAA
>CAYOLM010000041.1:0-9180 GCA_964404785.1 uncultured Mizugakiibacter sp. | reverse complement strand
AACTTCAACCCCGTTCGAGTGGTTGCGAGTCATGGACGAAGCAGCATCGCCCAGATCCGCATCAATCCGCATAGGCATGTAGGACAGGCTATGCACTTCCGCATGACATATATAGTAAACTGCGTTTTTCTATACATATCCATAGTGATAAGGGCTCGGCATAATCGTGATTTCACCGCTGCATAAACTGTCGCCGCAACGCTTCGAGACTCCGGCAGTCCTCAAGAAGCTGGCTGCCGCAAGCCGCCAACTGGCCGAACTCAAGGGTGTGGCGGCCTCGATCCCGAACCAGGATATCCTCATCAACACCCTTGGTTTACAGGAAGCCAAGGACAGCTCCGAGATCGAAAACATTGTCACCACTCACGACGAACTGTTCCGGGATGAGGCCTTTCCCCAAAGCTTGAGCAGCCCGGCCACCAAGGAGGTGGTGCGCTACCGCCAGGCTCTGCGGGTCGGTTTCGAGGTGGTGCGCACGAGTGGCCTGCTGACTAACAACCATATTCTGCAAATTCAGTCCGAGCTGGAGCAGAATACCGCCGGCTTCCGCAAATTGCCGGGCGCAGCGTTGAAAGACGGTGCCGGCCGGACGGTGTACACCCCACCGCAAGATCCCCACACCATCATTACGCTGATGCGCGATCTTGAGCGCTTCATCAACGATGCTGACCTGTTCGAGGCCGATCCGCTGATCAAAATGGCGCTGATCCACCACCAGTTCGAGAGCATCCACCCGTTCTACGACGGCAACGGCCGCACCGGCCGTATCATTAACGTGCTCTATATGGTTAAACAGGCCCTGCTCGACATCCCCGTGCTCTACCACAGTCGTTATATCGTGCGCACCAAGGCCGACTACTACCGCCTGCTGCAAGACGTCCGCGACCACGATACCTGGGAAGACTGGGTGATCTACATGCTCACCGCGGTCGAACAGACCGCCGCCGAGGGGATCGCGATCATCCGGGCGATACAGGCGCTGCTGCTGGACGTAAAGCATGGTATTCGTGCACAGTACCGCTTCTACAGTCAGGACCTGATTAACAACCTGTTCAGTTACCCCTACACCAAGATCGAGTTCATTCAGAATGACCTCAAGGTCTCCCGGTTGACGGCCACCAAATATCTGAACGCACTGGTCGCGGGCGGCTTTCTGCACAAACGGAAAATTGGCCGTTCCAACTACTACATCAACCTGCCGCTCTACCGTATTTTGACCGGCACAAACCCGTAGAGAGAACGACACCCACCATGGCGCGTAAACCTAAAGCTCCCAAAACCGTCGAGGCTCTCACCCACGACGAGGCCACGCGCAAGAACATCCCCACCGCCGAATACCAGTCGGTGATGCAGAAGGATGAGCAGAGCCCCGTTCGGGTGGCCTACGAGCGTGGCGTAACCGGGCTCGACGAAGAGAAGCATCGCCGCAACCGTGATCTGGATCCGCAACTGGTCTGGCGCGGCAAGGACGAGCAGGACGGGTCCGATCTGGTAGTGCACGCGCCACCGCTCTACATCCAGGAAAAGGTCCACCCCAAGGTGTTGATCGACGATCTGCGCCGCCGGACCGAGGCCGGCAAGTCGGCGCAGCCGGGGACCATGGATGACCTGTTCGCCGACTTCAACGGCCTGCCCGACGACGCCGCCAAGACCGAGTTCTACCAGCACGATGCCAACTGGGCTAACCGCATGATCCTCGGCGACAGCCTGCAGGTGATGGCGTCATTAGCCGAGCGCGAAGGCTTACGTGGCAGGGTGCAGTGTATTTATCTTGATCCGCCTTACGGCATCAAGTTCAACTCCAACTTCCAGTGGTCCACCACCAGCCGCGATGTCAAGGACGGCAACGTCGAGCACATCACCCGTGAGCCGGAGCAGGTCAAAGCGTTTCGGGATACCTGGCGGGACGGAATTCATTCCTATCTCACCTATCTGCGCGATCGGCTGACCGTGTGCCGGGATCTATTGACCGACTCCGGCTCGATCTTTGTGCAGATCGGGGATGAGAATGTGCACCGGGTAAGGGCCGTATTAGACGAAGTTTTTGGAGAAAATAACTTTATTTCAATAATTCAGGTACAAAAGACTGGTAGCCAAGCTAGTAACCTGCTGGCTAATACTGTCGATTTTCTTGTTTGGTTTGCCAAATCAAAACCAGAAATAAAATACCGCCAACTTTACAACGAGCGTATTGCTGGTCATGTGTCTTCGGATCGGTATGATCAGATTGAGTTATCCGATGGAATCGAGCGTCGGCTAAAAAAGGAGGAGCTTGAGCGACTCGTAACGTTGCCGGATGGAAAAGTATTTCGACATACCAGTCTAATCAGTTCGGGTAAAGCATCAGAGGAACAGGTCTTCCATTTTTATGGGCGAGATTTTCGACCGAGTTCCTCGAGTCATTGGAAAACAACATTGGTTGGACTTTCTGTTTTATCAATGGCTGGTCGTATTGCAGCTGGTCCTTCTACTATTCGGTACAAGCGATATCTGGATGACTTTGCTGTCTTACCAACAAGCGATAGGTGGGAATCATTACAAATCGGCACTGGATTAACTTATGTAGTACAAACTGCGCCATCTGTCATTCAGCGATGCATATTGATGACCACCGATCCCGGCGACCTCGTGCTAGATCCGACATGCGGATCGGGTACGACGGCCTATGTCGCCGAACAATGGGGCCGCCGCTGGATCACCATCGACACCTCCCGTGTTGCTTTAGCGCTGGCCCGGGCCCGCATCATGGGTGCCCGTTATCCCTTTTACCTGTTGGCTGACAGCCCGGAAGGGCAACGGAAAGAGGCCGAGATCACCTGTAGTGTACCTTCGACCAAACCCACCTGCGGCAGTATCCGCCAAGGTTTTGTCTATGAGCGGGTGCCGCACATCACGCTCAAGTCCATCGCCAACAATGCCGAGATTGACGTGATCTGGGACAAGTGGCAACAAACACTGGAGCCGCTACGCGAACATCTCAACCAAGCCATCAGACAGGATTTACAGGATGAACAGGATACAGAAAGCCAGGCAAACGATCCTGTAAATCCTGTTCATCCTGTCCAAAAAAATCTCTTGGAAGAGTGGGGAATTCCCCGAGATGCCGATGAAGATTGGTCGGATGAAGCCAAGGATCTCCATGCCCAGTGGTGGGAACTGCGAATTGCACGACAGAAAGAGATTGACGCATCCATCGCCGCCAAGGCCGATTCCGAATACCTCTACGACAAACCTTATACGGACAAGAAGAAAGTCCGTGTCGCCGGCCCGTTCACCGTGGAAAGCCTCTCGCCACACCGCGTTCTGGGCGTAGACGAAAACGACGAGTTGATCGATCGCATCGGTGAGTCCGGAGAAGACTATGGCGCTCAGCGCGACTTTGTGCAGATCATCCTGGAAAATCTCAAGACCGCCGGGGTGCAGCAGGCGCACAAGGATGGCAAGATCGACTTCACCGCGATCACCCCCTGGCCGGGAGACCTGATCTGCGCGGTGGGCACTTATGAGGTCAGTAGTCAGACGCCAGTGGTCGGTGACAAGAACCGCTCGCAACGCGAGCACAATCCACTAGCCACTAATGAATATCGTGCAGCGATATTCATTGGTCCCGAATTCGGCACCGTCTCCCGCCCCGATCTGGTCGCCGCCGCCCGCGAGGCCGGTGACGCCGACTTCGATGTGCTCATCACCTGCGCCTTCAACTACGACGCCCACTCGACCGAGTTCAGCAAACTCGGCCGCATCCCCGTACTCAAGGCCAGAATGAACGCCGACCTGCACATGGCCGACGACCTCAAGAACACCGGCAAAGGCAACCTGTTCGTTATCTTCGGCGAACCGGATGTGGAAGTGATTAGTGGTCTGTGGTTGGTGACTTGCGATGGAAGAATGGTGGTGAACTATGAGCAATATAAAAAGTTATCGGGACTTGCAAGTTTGGAAGAAATCAATCGACTTGGCGGAGATGATCTACCACGATTCAAGACGTTTTCCTGCGGAAGAACGGTACGGACTGACAAGTCAGATGCGTCGCGCGGCGGCGTCGGTTCCAGCGAACATCGCCGAGGGGGCAGCCAGGACTGGAACCGGCGAGTTTCTACAGTTTCTCAGTGTGGCGACGGGCTCCCTGGCGGAAGTGGAGACGTTCCTGATTCTGGCCGAGAGACTAAAGCTTCTTCCGACGGAGCGCGTGCAAACCCTGCTTACTCATTGCGAAGAAATCAGTCGCATGCTCGGTGGCCTCAAGCGCTCGCTGCAATCGAAGCGTTGACTCCAAGTGACTTCCCTCTCTCACTAACCACAAGCCACTACGCACAAGCCACTGTCCACGGTGTGGACGTCTTTCACCCCAACACCGGCGAAGTCCGTAGCGACGGCGCCGAAGGCATCGCCTGCTGGTTCATCGACACCGACTACAACGAAGAAAGTTTCTTCGTCCGCCACGCCTACTTCCTCGGCGCCAACGATCCCTACAAGGCCCTGAAAACCACCCTCAAAGCCGAAATCAACGAAGAGGCCTGGGCCACCCTCAACAGCGATATATCGCGACCATTCACCAAACCAGAATCCGGCCGCATAGCGGTCAAAGTCATCAACCATCTTGGGGATGAAGTGATGAAGGTATTCAAGGTATGATTATGATCGGAGGAAATGGTCATGGCTATTGCTAACCAGTTGAAAGCATTGCTAAAATCGCATACCGATGGGGATGACGAGCGGTTCTATTCTATTGCAATGCAGCTTGCTGCCCATGAAGCAAAAATCGGCCATGGCAAACTTGCTGAAGAACTTCGTGATCTGGTGGATCAGGCCAAGGCACGTCGTGGATTGCCTCCAAAGAATGCTGCCAAAACGATTCCCATCGGGCGTCCACGAGGTGAACTGGCAGGGCTGCTCAGTGTCGATTATCCAAAAAACCGTCTTGGTGAAATGGTGCTGGATGAATCCTTGGCCTATCAACTCAAGCGTATCATCCGAGAACAGCGTCAGGCTTCCAGAATCCTCAGCGCTGGTTTGTCACCCAGGCGCAAGCTATTGTTGATGGGGCCGCCCGGTACCGGTAAGACCATGACGGCTTCTATATTGGCAGGGGAGCTTGGGCTGCCACTGTTTCAGGTGCGGTTGGATGGGCTGATCACCAAGTACATGGGCGAAACCGCAGCTAAGCTGCGTCAGGTATTCGATGCGACAGACCGCACAAGAGGGGTTTATTTTTTTGACGAGTTTGACGCCATTGGGTCACAGCGAGGGTTGACGAATGATGTGGGTGAGGTGCGACGCATACTGAACAGTTTTTTGCAGATGATTGAGCAGGATGATTCGCACAGCCTGATTGTTGCAGCAACTAATCATCCGGAAATTCTGGATCATGCTCTATTTCGACGATTCGACGATATTCTGCACTATACGTTGCCGGATGAAGGGCATATCGCTTCTGTCCTGAAATCGAGGCTAGGCAAAATGGCGGTGAAGGGGGTTTCCTGGAAACGTCTGGCCAGCAAGGCGGAGGGACTCAGTTATGCCGAGGTCGTTCGGGCTTGTAATGAGACCCTGAAGGATGCGCTTATGGGAGAGCGAGAGACGATTTCAGAAGCCGATATTCGCCGGGCGATTCTGGATAGATGCCAGATGGCTAGCCGTTTCAGGAAGACCACACGATAAACACGGAACGATATTTTTATGGCCGAGGAAGGGAATCAACACAAACCGCATTTTGTCCTGGGAAATACCGTAACTGCTGAGCCATTTCGGCCGCGAAGTGGTGGGGGTTCGGCGGAAGTTCCTTCACGAAATCGTCAGCAGCATGGCGGTCAACTGTTACAACAACTCGGGGCACTCAGGCCCGAAATCGAGCAAGCACGTTCTCAACAGGAATCCGCAGGCCTCGATGAGGGTTTCGGTCTGCAAGTGGAGTTCGAGAGTATTCCGGATATTGACCTGGCATTCGAGTCTCTGGCCAAGGAACGGTCTGGCATTGAGTTGCTCAATGTACGGCATGAAGAAAATCGGACAATGGCCACCATTTTTGTTCCTGACGGAAAGCTGCATATTCTGGAAAATCTCGTTACTGCCTATCTGGACGAGAGCAAGGACAGAATTAATGAGAAAGAGGGTACAAGGAAGCCTCGAAACCAAAAGCTGCTGGATGCCATAAGAAATATTCGCGTTGCCAGCCTGAAGGCCTTGTGGACGGATGATTTCGAGGTTTTCCCACAGTCGGATGATGAGACCTTCTGGTGGGAAGTGTGGTTGCCGGTGCGCAGCGATCGTGTTGCGGTAACCGAAAGTTTCAAGCAGCTTGCAGATGGGCTTGGGTTTCGGATTGCTCGGGGTCAGATCGATTTTCCTGAACGAACCGTCCTGCAGGTATATGGATCGCTCGGGCAAATGCAGCGGTCGGCTCTGACGCTAAACAGCATCGCCGAGTTGCGCCGTGCCAAGGAAACGGCTGATTTCTTCGATTCTCTCCCGCCGGAAGAGCAACCGGAGTGGGCCGATAATCTGTTGCAGCGTCTGGCCGTTCCCAATGAAGGTGATGCAGTGCCCTATGTGTGCGTACTGGATACAGGGGTCAATAATGGTCATCCATTGCTTGCGTCTTCGCTTGCTAACGGGGACTTGCATACCATCGAACCGGGTTGGGGAACAAATGATAATCAAGGTCATGGCACGCAGATGGCAGGTCTTGCATTGTTGGGCGATCTGACGCCGGTGCTGGTCTCTGGTGAACCGGTATCGATTCATCACCGACTTGAATCCGTCAAATTGCTGGATCGTAACCACTCAAACGGTGGAGATCCAGAATATCACGGCTATCTGACCATACAGGCAGTAAGCCATCCGGAAATTACCGCGCCAGATCGCCAACGTGTCTTCAGCATGGCGATTACTGCTCGGGATGCCCGGGATCGGGGACGACCTTCCGCCTGGTCGGCAACGGTCGATCGGTTGGCCGTGGACTATGAGAACCAGGGAGAGACGCATCGGTTGTTTATCCTGTCCGCTGGTAATGTCGATGATTCCAATGCCTGGGCGCAATATCCTCACAGCAACAGTACTGACGGTATTCATGATCCCGGTCAGGCCTGGAACGCCTTGACGGTGGGCGCGAGCACCGATCTGGTTCACATTACGGAACCCGATACGGATGACTACCAACCCATTGCACCGGCAGGAGGGTTGAGTCCGTTCAGTACCACCTCTCAAACATGGCAGTCGCACTGGCCGTTGAAGCCAGATGTTGTTTTTGAGGGTGGTAATGCGGCACAAGATGCCGCCGGTGCGGCGTGGATGCCAAGCCTTAGTTTGTTGACTACCCATGCGAATATTGTTGACCGGTTGTTTACAACAAGCAATGCCACCAGTGCGGCGACGGCATTGGCAGCGAGAATGGCTGCGCGCTTGATGGCTGGATATCCCGATCTGCGCGTGGAAACCATTCGTGGATTGATAGTTCATTCGGCGGAGTGGTCGCCGGAGATGCGTCAGCAGTTCCTGTCCAATCCATCGAATCCAAACAAGGGTGATGTGGCCAATCTGGTACGTCACTGTGGCTTTGGTCAGCCTGATCTGGAGCGGGCTTTGTGGAGTGTCGAGAATTCCCTGACCTTGATCTGCGAGGACAGCCTTCATCCCTTCAAGAGAGAAGGAAGTAAAGCGCCTACCCTGAGAGATATGAATCTACACCAGCTGCCCTGGCCTTTGGGAGAGCTGGAAGCACTGGGTGAAGCCGAAGTCGAAATGCGGGTGACACTCTCCTATTTCGTTGAACCCAATCCGTCATCGCGTGGGATCAAGTCACGCTATCGGTATGAGTCACATAGCTTACGCTTTGAGGTGAAACGGGCGCATGAGTCTGAGGAGGAATTTCGCACCCGCATCAATGTGGCGGCCAGGGATGCTGACGAACAAACAGCGACCAGTAGCGGTAATGATCCAAACTGGCTACTGGGTACACGCAACCGACATAGGGGATCATTGCATTCCGATACCTGGAAGGGGACAGCAGCTGAGTTGGCAAGCCGGGGCGTGATTGCCGTTTATCCGGTTTCAGGATGGTGGAAGACACGGCCCAAGCTGGAACGCTTTGATCAGACTGTTCGATATTCGCTGATTGTTTCCATTCTCGCACCAGAGGTGGAAGTCGAGCTTTACTCAGCAATCGAAAACATGCTGGTAACTCGGGTCGAGGTATAACCTGAATGCATTTCCGCATAGCCGACACCTATCAGCGATAGTCTCACCAATCTCACCGGTTCAGTACAGAGGGAAGTCAAGCCCCTGGCTTTCTGAGTCCAGGCCTTCGCGGCCTGCGCCAAGGCATCCCTGTCCGGCCCATGCGGGAGTGTGATGACCGTGTGAGTTCTATCGGACCTGGAAGAAAAAATCGTTTCGTTAGCGGTCTTGTGTTGAAGCGATTTCATTGGTATGTGCGGGTATGGTAGAAGTCAGGTCAAGATTCCATACTCAGAATTAAATGCTACGTGTAGATTATTTGACTTATAGATCAATAGGATACGATTTATTCTCTTACCAGAGATTTGCCGAATAGCTTGGGGTAAAGGGGGAAAGGGATGACAGAGAGCAAAAAAGTCTTTATAATTTTAAAACTGACACCATATATAGTGTCACATGGCTGAGCAAGAGCGGTTCGATACAGTTGTTGCCCGGCTACGCTCGGCGGGAACTACGATTCGCTGTGAGGAATTGGCGAAGCTGCTGAGATTGCTTGGCTTCGAGGTGCGGGATGGCAAGAAAGCCGGTCACAAGGTTTTCGTACACCACGGGATCGCGTCGTTCACCTCTGGCGGCTATACCTGTGGCCATGGACATAACCCCGAGATCAAACCGGTTTACATCAAGCAAGTCATTAAGCTGCTGAGCCAGTACGAGACGGAACTGATTCAGTGCCTGGGAGAGAATCCATGAACATTGATCCACATGCCTACAACATCACCATTCGCCATGCGGTTTTCGAGGGTGAGACCCTGTTCGAGGCGCGGGTAAAAGAGCTGCCGGATCTGGCCGAGTATGGCGAAAGCTTTGGTGAGGCATACGAACTTGCCGTGGATACCATCGAGACGGCCGCTGAGGCTTTCGCAGAGAAAGGTCGCGATTTTCCTTCTGCCATGGTTCCTGCCGATGAATTCAGCGGGCGAGTGACTCTGCGTTTGCCGCGCA
>CAYOLM010000040.1:0-9221 GCA_964404785.1 uncultured Mizugakiibacter sp. | reverse complement strand
CAGCTGATCCATCCCCTGAAGTAGGCAATTTCGCGTGAAATCGTCCAGTTCGAAGAGGATGCGGCCACCATCAGGCAACTCGATAAACTGTCCGGACACATCGATGAGCAGTTCGATGCCGGGATGCTTCAACAACCAGGCGTGCTCGGCCGCGGAGACCACCAGTGCAAGCAGTCCGTTTTTCAATGCATTGCTGCGGAAGATATCAGCGATCTCGCATGAAATCACGGCCTGCAGGCCGGCATCGAGCAGAGCCCATGGCGCATGTTCTCGCGAAGATCCGCAACCGAAGTTACCTCCGGCCACGAGTATCCGGCAGTTACGGGCTTCGGCACGGTTCAGTACAAACTCCGGGTCCTCACTGCCATCGGCGCGATAACGCCAGTCATTGAAAGCGTGGCGACCCAGCCCGTCGCGCACGATGGTGGTCAAAAACCGGGCTGGAATGATGCGGTCTGTATCGATGTTGCGATCTGGCAACACCAGCGTGCAGGAACGAACTTGGGTCAACGGATTCATGCTGCCACCTCTGCGGCCAGTGCCCGCGGATCGATTAACCGGCCCGCTACAGCAGCAGCTGCCGCCGTAGCCGGACTGGCCAGCACGGTCCGGGCACCACGACCCTGGCGGCCCTCAAAATTGCGATTCGAGGTACTCACCACCAACTCTCCCGGCTTGGCCATATCTCCGTTCATAGCAATGCACATCGAACAACCCGGCTCCCGCCACTCGGCTCCGGCCGCCAGAAATACCTGGTGCAGTCCCTCACGTTCGGCCTCGCGCTTGACCTGGGCCGAGCCGGGAACCACCAACATACGCACCTGGGCGGCAATGCGGCGCCCATGTAGTACCGCAGCGGCCTCACGCAAGTCGCTCAATCTGGAGTTGGTACAACTGCCCACGAACACAACATCCACGTGGATGCCCGCAAGCGGTTTGCCAGCTTCGATCTGCATGTAATCGTAGGCCCGGCGTTCGATGGCATCGCGCGGTGCAGGCAGCGGTGCATCGATGGCGCTGACCATACCGGGGTGGGTACCCCAGGTCACGGTCGGGACTACTGCTGAGGCATCGATGCGGATTTCGCGGTCGAATACGGCCCCCGCATCACTAGCCCATTGCCGCCAGTCGTCGACACAGAGTTCCCAAGCAGCGCCGACAGCAACGCGCTGGCGGCCTTTCAGCCAGCTAAAGGTGGTCTCATCGGCAGCGATCAGGCCGGCCCGGGCACCGGCCTCGATCGACATGTTACAAACGGTCATGCGGCCTTCCATGGACAAAGCACGGATCGCTTCACCCCGATACTCGATGACCTGTCCGGTGCCTCCGGCCACCCCCAGCTCGCCGATGAGGTGCAAAATCAGGTCCTTAGCCCCGACCCCGCTGCCGAGCTGGCCATCGATCTGGACTGCCAATGTTTTTGGCTGGCGTTGCAACAGGCATTGACTGGCGAGAACATGGCCAACCTCGGTGGTGCCAATACCGAAGGCCAAGGCACCGAAGGCACCGTGGGTGGAAGTGTGGCTGTCACCACAGACGATGCTCATACCAGGTTGGGTCGCGCCAAGCTCGGGGCTGATCACATGCACGATACCGCGATATTCGCTGTCAAAATCCATAAGGTCGATACCGTGGACATGACAGTTGCTGCGCAATTCGGCAACCTGTTGGCGAGCCTTATCGCTAACATAGGGTCGATGGCCATTCGCAGCAGGCGGCAAGGTGGGGGTCGAATGATCCAGCGTGGCTAGAGTGCGTTGTGGACAACGCACCACCAAGCCACATCGACGCAGTTCTGCGAAAGCCTGGGGCGAAGTAACCTCGTGAAGCAGATGCAGATCGATATAGAGCAAAGCGGGAGCCTCGGCAGTTTCCGGACAAACCAGGTGGGCATCCCAGAGTTTCTCAAATAAAGTACGAGGTTTCATGACAACAAGCTTCCCATGCTGGGCTCCGAAATTTTCAGGAGCGAGATAGCGTGTAAAAGGGAGGTTTTCATCACGTACTCCAAGCGGTATAAGGCAATAAAAAACCCCGCAACCCTTGTCGGGTGCGGGGTGTGGGGTTTTCGTTGGGTTCTACTTGAACGAATGCCCTCAGCCCGCACCTCCATCGATAATAAGGAGTGCAAGAACCAAGGTAATCATCCGGCAGCCACCAATACGGGGCGCCACAGCAACCCGAGGCATCGGATCAGCCAGGGAACGGTCTCGATTGATGGTGCGTTGCGACATGCCTTGACCATAGTCATGCTCAATCCAACTTGTCAACAACTTTTCACCAGCTATTTCTGAAGAAAATATGTGGGCCATCCGTAAAGCCATTGATTCGACATGGAAAAGTTTCAGTTTTAAGTACTCGTAACAACGACGCAATCGTCCTGCCCCAACACTCATAACGTATCCATGTCCGCACCCAAAATCTTGTGTTTCCTACTCGCTGAACTCCGCCCGGTTGATTAATCACGCTGCCATCAAACCGCTAGATCATCCAGAAATTCGGATATTAGATCGACGAGTTATGGTCAAATTAAATACCGGACTTACGTACCCCGGCCAGCTTGTACGCCAGTTATCGGCCGGCATGATGTGCCGCATGAATTCATCCAACAACGACACCGTAAAAGCTCTACTGCCATAGCTGGGACTCCAGATCATGCCCGTCGAGATCCGTTGGTTGCAAGTCGCTCCCAAAGACGTCAGCTTGCGACTAAACGCCTCCGTCATCCCGGGCGTAGACCCGGGATCCAGCTTGTGGCCACCCTCCCGCAACGACCAGGCTACGCTTATTGCGTCACCCGCATACCGGCGCTCTGCACCGGAACCTCAGCGGGAACGCCGAGCCCCAGCTCGGCAGCTCGGTATCTCTACCGACAACGCGAAGCCATGTCAGCAAATGGCAAGAGTCGTCATCCCGGGCGTAAACCCAGGATCCAGCTTGTGGCCACCCTCCCGCAACGACCAGGCTACGCTTATTGCGTCACCCGCATACCGGCGCTCTGCACCGGAACCTCAGCGGGAACGCCGAGCCCCAGCTCGGCAGCTCGGTATCTCTACCGACAACGCAAAGCCATGTCAGAGGAAATAGTTAGTCTGCGTCAGTGACCAGAACGCTACAATACGAGACCTGGCCCCATTCTTCTGGAAGTTCATTCCCAGGTTGGCTTGATTAAGCTGCAAGCCGAAAGCTGCAGTTTTGACGGCTTTCTACTCGTCACCGGTCAGACGCGTGAGTCTGTCGGTAAAGGTGTCGGCGATGCGAAAATTCATGGCTTCGCAGCAAACTCACACAACCAAGCGTCGCAGGCCATCGCGGAACTTGCAGAAACTCGGTGACTGGTTGCGCTCAATGCTCATATGCGGCCCAATTTTCTCAGCCCATTCGTGTTTGATCTGCCCCGGCGATGGCCACCCAGCCTTGCGAATAGCTGCTGAACCGCCGGGACGCACGGCATCTGCGAGCAATTCCCAGGTCCCACACACGCTGTCTTGCTGGTAACGATGCAACACATCCCTCTTAGCTCGGGGGTACGCCGATAGCAGGGCCTGTTGGTCACCGAGATACCACGCCTCTATTTCCTCGATAGCTAAGCGAAACAGTGTATTGGGGGCAGGCCGACAGTTGTGTAGCAGCGCCTTCAACTCACTGAGAAAAGCCATGCATTCGCGTTGGTCACTGTCCACAATCACCACTATGGCATCCATGCCGGGTGTTTTGCCATAGCCAGCTAGTATTCTTGGGAGTTAATTGAGAAGCGCACGTTTGGAGGGATCACCCCGCGCTGACAGACCAGTAGGCAACCTGCCGATGCCTTTGTAGCGAAGTACCCGCCACGTATGCACATCACCGTTTGCACCGATCAGTGCCGGCAACAGGGTTTCGACTAACTTGGCTCCGGAACTATCCTCCACCAGCACCTCGATATGCATGGCTTACCTCACGTCCAGATAATCGCTATACCAGAGTCCACCCAGTGGCAGCCCTTCGTCCACAAGGTTTCGTACCAGATCCAGGTCGGACACGCGCTGCACAGTCGAAAAACCGTCCGTGCCCTTTTCCAGAATCCATACTTCATTCGGTGTCAACGCGTCCACAAAATACGGTTGATGTGTTGTGACAAAAACCTACGGTGCGTTTTTCTTGCCAGTGGCGTGGCTGCGAAGTTCTGTAGCGAGGGACTCCAGCAGGCGGTGATAAAGGCCGTTTTCGGGTTCCTCAATGCAGATGAACGGAGGTGGGGCGGGGTCTTCCATCAACAACAGATAGGCAAATATCTTAAGCGTGCCATCCGACATCTGCCCAGCATAGAATGGGTCGGCAAATGCCCCGTCGTCAAATTGCAATAGCACGCGTTTGTCCTGTGTCTCAATCGTCTTGATACTCTTGATTCCGGGAATCTTGTTAGCGATCCGGTCAAGGATGGATTGGAAGCGCTCTTTGTGCTCACGCTCCATGTATTGCACGACATTACCCATATTGTCGCCGTGGATATTCAAGTGTCGCTGTGCACCAGAAGACGGAATGGAACGGGCAGCGTCTGGGTAAAAGTACGACAGGTACCAACCCTTTAGAAAATCGCGAAAACGCTTGATGCGGGGGTGTTCCTTCAGCGTGCCGAGAGTGGCAATACCCAGTTGCCGCAAGTCGGTCAACTCGACATCTTCCTGCGCACGATCTTCTTCTCCCTCTTCTACAGCTTCCTCACCGGCCCAAACCTTGCCATTACCATGATGCAAGCGCAGGAATGGGTATGGCCTTCCATGCTTTTGCCCTTTGCGGCGTTGCTTTAGAACCTCCGACTCCACAAAAGGCCGACCATCTTCGTCTAGATTGATGGACAGCTCATAAGTGATCGGTCGCTCACGCGGTGCTTCACGGTAATAAATCTCGAACTGCATAGGTGCATCGACACCGAGAGTGCGCATACGTTCGAAGCCACCGCGCTGTTTGGCATCGCACGCAGTCTCCACATCCGACGACAAGCAATCGGCGACGAAGCCAAACGCATCGAACAAGGTGCTTTTTCCCGAGCCATTTTTCCCGATGACAACTGTAAACGGCGTCAACGGTTCGCCTTGCTGTGTCGTCGATAATTTGCCCAGCGTCACGTCGTGTAAAGCACGGTAATTTTGGACCCGGAGTCCTTCAATCAAAGCCATGATGTCACCCTTTCGGCGGTTACTTGAATATTATTCACGTAAGCTTAAACACCTTCATCACTTCATCACCGAGGTGATTGATGACCTTCACCGCAATTCTACCGGACTTTGGTTTGCCGAAGGGTCGCAAGGTGTCGCTGTTGAGGGCGGCCAGGCACCTTCGTTAATCTCGGTCTCGAGAATGGTTTTCAGGACCTTGTGGGGGTCGTTGGCGCCGAGGAAATAGGTGTGGTGAACGAAGCAGCTTGCCTCGTTGTAGTCGGTGTCGATGAACCAGCAAGTGATACCTTCAGGGTCGCCGGAGCGGACTGACCGGAATCATGTTGTAGTTTCCTCTCTCACCCCGGATGACTACAATCTTGACGGCACCTTCACGACTGAAGTTGGGATTGTAGCCATCCGGGGTGAGAGCCGTTACTACAATAAGGCAAATATATATACAGCCGAATCCGACCCGCCTTTATGGTGGGTCTTTTCGTTTTGGCTCTATGGATCCATACAACTTTTGGCTATTCACGAGAGATAAGACTCGGATAATTCCGTACCACTCCAACTAAATAAAAAACCCGGCAAGGTCATCCTTGTCGGGTTTCTGTCAAGAAGAAAGTGAGAACCGATTCAAAACGGTATATCGTCGTCTTCGAACCCCCCATTATCGCTAGCGGGTGGTGTCGTGGGTGGTGTAGCCGGCCCGCTGGTAGGGGTAGGGGTTGACGTGCCACGTGACGAGGAACCACCGCCACCGTAGGAACTGCCACCTTCCCCACCACCGCCGCCAAGCATCTGCATCTCGTTGGCGATGATTTCGGTGCTGTAACGGTCGTTGCCTTCCTTGTCGGTGTACTTGTCGGTACGGATGGATCCTTCGATATAGACCTGACGACCCTTTTTCAGGTAATCGGCAGCAATATCGCCAAGACGGCCAAACAGCTTGACCCGGTGCCATTCGGTGCGCTCACGGTTTTCACCGGTCTGCTTGTCCTTCCAGGTTTCGGAAGTTGCCAGCCGTAGACTGGTGATGGTCATGCCACTACCGGTGCTACGCCGTTCAGGGTCAGCCCCGAGATTACCTACCAGAATGACCTTGTTGATTCCTCTGGCCATAAATCCTGCCTCCGAAGTGTTGTGGGCCGTTGTATGCCAGCCTGAAGGCGCATTCTACGCCAAGCACGACCCGCTCGCAGTGCGACATCGACCGTCGGCTAGTCCCTACACGCATTCGCCATAACCTTGCAGCTACGCAGCGCGTCTTCGTCGAAAACATTGCGATCAATGCGCAAATAGGCCACGCCTTCGTCGGCCACCACAGTGGCTTCGTCCACACCTGGAATACTTAGTAATTCGGTTTCGGCGGTCATCAGCAGGTGCTCAGTGACTCCTTTGAGTCGCAGCACGTAGCTGCTCAAGTAGCGCGGGTGCTGCATGCTGCTGGCAAACAGTAACCATACGGCAGCCATCGCGGCACTAAGCAAAAACACTCCATTTACGCCCCAAAGCTGGTATACCCCACCGCCCAGCGCACCGCCGGCAAAGATACCCAGAAATTGCGAAGTGGAATACACCCCCATAGCGGTTCCCTTACGTGTTGGTGGCGAAAATTTCGAGACCAGTGAAGGTAACGTAGCCTCTAAGGTATTGAATGCCGTGAAAAAAATCAGCATGATCACGACCACCTCGGGCAATGAGTGATCACTGAACAGGTACAGCAACTCACACAACACCAGCACGGCGATGGCGGAAACGAATATCGTTTTCATTTTGCGGCGTTTTTCAGCAATGATGATGAAGGGCACCATGAAAACAAAAGCCACGAACATCACCGGTAGATACACGGCCCATTGGTCACTGGCAGCCAGACCGGTCATATGGGTAAGTACGACGGGTAGGATTATGAAATTAGCAGTCAGTACAAACTGCATGGTAAAGATGCCCAGATCAAGACGTAGCAGCTGCCGGTTATGCAACACCTCACCAAAGCTTGCGGGCACCACCTCGGTATCCCGATGCAAACGGCTGTTTTGCGGGGTGGGTATCAGCCAGGCGGCGATCACGATGGCCACGCCACCGAGCAATGCGGTGAACCAGAATATCCCCGACACGCCCACCCAGGTATTGAGAACCGGGCCGATGACCATGCCAACACTAAAGGCAAGGCCGATGCTCAAGCCGATAGTACCCATGATTTTGGTGCGCTGTTCATCGCGGGTGAGGTCAGCTGCCAGCGCCATCAACGCCGCTGAAATAGCACCGGCACCCTGTATCGCCCGTCCAATAATGACCCCATAGATCGAGTGCGAAAGTGCGGCAATGATGCTACCGATAATAAAGATGACCAGTCCGGCATAGACCACCGGCTTGCGTCCGATGCGATCAGACAGCATACCGGAGGGTATTTGTAACATAGCCTGGGTCAGACCATAGATACCGATGGCGAGACCGATAAGAAATGGTGTGTGTCCGGCCAGTTCGTAGCCGTAAATTGTAAATACCGGCAAAATCATGAACAGGCCAAGCATACGAATCCCGACCACCATGGCGATACTTAGGGTGCTACGAACTTCGGTACGGTTTAGTGAACTCACAGCAATGGGTTACTCGTTAAAAAATAGGGAAAATGGCCAGGTGCGCGGATATGACACCCAGACATACTTATGAGATGCTTCCACACCCCTATAATGTCCTCATTATCGACCACGAGCCTGCCCATGAGTTCCCCAGCCACCGTTGCCCGTCCTAGCTCCCTGGATGTTGCACACGACCTGAGCAATCACGATATGCGCGGCGTCGATCATCTGATTCGTGCCCGGCTGAGTTCAGACGTCGCCCTAATCAAGCAGATTGCCGAATACATCATCGGCAGCGGCGGCAAACGCCTACGGCCCATGCTGCATGTACTCAGTGCGCGGGCCATCGGCTTCCGGGGTGAAGCCCATCTGCAACTGGCAGCCATTATCGAATTTATCCATACCGCCACCCTCCTACACGATGATGTGGTGGATGAATCCGGGCTGCGGCGTGGCCAACGCACCGCCAATGCCGTATGGGGCAACGCCGCCAGTGTGCTGGTGGGGGATTTTCTCTATTCGCGGTCATTTCAGCTCATGATCGAGCTAGGGCAGATGGAGATTATGCACATCCTTGCCGACACCACCAACGCCATAGCCGAAGGTGAGGTGCTGCAGTTGCTACACATTGGCAATGCCGCCGTTGACGAGGCGGCCTATCTGAACGTGATCGAGCGCAAAACTGCCGTACTGTTTGCGGCCGCTTGTGAATTGGGAGCGGTGCTCGCCGAGGCACCGCCTGCCCAGCGCGAGGCCATGCGCCACTACGGCCTGGAACTGGGTCTCGCCTTCCAGATCGTTGATGACCTGCTGGATTATCTCGCCGACAGCGGCACACTGGGCAAGAATATCGGCGATGACTTGGCCGAAGGTAAGCCGACTCTACCGATCATTTACGCCATCGCCTCGGCCCCAGCCGCGGATGCCGCATTACTGCGGGCAGCCATCGAAAACCGCAGCGATGATTTGCCCATGGAGCCGGTACTGGCCGCGATCCACCGCACCGATGCTCTGGACCGAACCCGGAACAAGGCCCGGAATCACGCCCGCCGGGCCTGCGAAGCACTGGCCGTTCTGCCGGTTTCACCACAACGCGAAGCGCTCTGCGGCCTCGCCGAATACGCCGTCGCCCGGTCGCACTGATGTCGATCAGCAGCAGCAACGATTCCCGGTGACCGGGAACACCGTAAGACACCCAATCGGTATACGACAAACCATCTCGCTATTACGACCTCACCGTGGATCCCGGGCCTGCGCTGCGCTACGCCCGGGATGACGGGCTAAAGGGCTGTGCGCGCTACCGCTGTCGTCATTCCCGCGCAGGCGGGAATCCACCCGACCCGGAGCACGGTTGAGGTTCACTCGGACGCTGCCGCCAGTACGTGGATCCCGGGTCTGCGCTGCGCTACGCCCGGGATGACGGGCTAAAGGGCTGTGCGCGCCACCGCTGTCGTCATTCCCGCGCAGGCGGGAATCCACCCGACCCGGAGCACGGTTG
>CAYOLM010000039.1:5994-9543 GCA_964404785.1 uncultured Mizugakiibacter sp. | reverse complement strand
ACCCACAGCTGGCCGCGGGAGGCATTGATGTACACCGCAGCACCCTGGAAAATACCAAAAACCAGCGCCAGTTGCACCAACAGCAACATGCCGGATAAGGCGACCGCCAGGGTGGCTGGCAGGTAGCGGCGCCATTCGTAGAGTAGGGTTTTGCGGGCTAGCGCAATCATGGCTTGGGTTCAGTCCGGGGAGGCACGGACGGGAGTGCGGCACCGCCAAGCGCCTTGTACAGGGCGACCAGGGCAATACCCTCGGCAGTCCGGGCCTGGCCAGTTTCGAGTTCGGCTTGGAGCAGCCGGAGCCGGGACTGGCCCAGGCTGAGTCCGTCGCCGAGACCGAGCTGACGGAGTATTTCTGCAGATTTCGTTGCCCGGAGCAGCGACTGCACCTGCGCCCGGCTCTGGGTGGTGCGTACCTGGGCGGCATGCAGACGGGCCAGTGCCGTGTCGGTCTCGGCGACAGCGGTATAGACGGTCTGCCGATAATCAAGCAACGCCGCCTGCAGCAAGTGATTGCGAGCCCGCAGCGCCGCGTGGCGCTCCCCCCAATCGAACAGGGGCAGGTTGATCAGCGGACCAAAGAAAGGGATCGCCGAGGAAGTCAGCAGGTGACCGCCGACCTGACTTACCGACCAACTTAGTCCGGCTCCGAGGGCCAGGTGGGGATATAGATCGGCCTGGGCGATACCCGCCTTTCCGGCTGCCTTGAGCACGTTGGCCTCGGCACGTTGAATGTCCGGGCGGGTCCGTAGCAAATCGGCCGGAATCACCTTGAACGCAAACCGGGTGGGTTGGGGTGGTGCTGCGGCTCGGTGCAACCATAAAGGCGGTACCGACTGACCGAGCAGTAGGGCGATACGTTGGGCGCTGACCCGAACGGTGGCACGGGCGGCGGCGACGGCGGTGATGTGAGCCCCGAGTACCGAGCGGAATTTGGCGAGGTGGGTGGCGTTCTGTAGGTGTTCACGAACCAGGATCTGCTGCAGGTGTAATTGCCGGCGCTGTAATTTCACCAGGCGTTGCTCGATAGCCAGCCGCTGCTGGGCGGCGCGCAGGTCCAGGTAATCACGTACGCATTCGGCCACGATGGCGACTCGGGCGGCCCCAAGGTTGGCGCTGGCCAGCTGGGCATTGCCGGCAGCAACCCGGGCGGCGCTGGTGCTGCGGCCGAATAGGCCAAGCTGCCAGCTGGCATCAAAATTGATCTGGTAATAACTACGTGTGGCTCCGGGCGTAGGGGTGGCGCCGCCCTGGATGCCAAGTCCGGGACGGAATCGTCCCCTAGCGGTCGTCTCGAGCGCGCGGGCGGCGGCCAAACGCTCTGCAGCCGCAGCAATATCCAGATTCTGAGCCAGCACCTGCTTGACCAGTCGATTCAGATCGGCATTGTGGAACACCTTCCACCAGTTACGCAGGTCCGGGGCCGGGCCGAGTTGCTCAGCCGGTGAGCTGAGACGCCACTGGCTGGGTAGTACGACATTTGGATGTGGTACTGGAGGGGCGCTGGCGCATCCGGCCAGAAACAGAGCAAGGCCCGTGGCTAGAAAACCGTAGGTCGCGGTTCGCCAATCAGCCATGACCGAGCCGGGAGTAAAAAGCCGGTTGAAGCAATGGGGGGGTCATAATGCAGGCGCCATCTAAAAGAGAATACGTGGGTAAACAATCACTTGAGCCACCCGTGTGGACGGTACTCTGTGAAAGTCATCTTTTCAGCATAACCGGTCGTGCCGTACAGGTGTTTTACCACCGGCTTACCGAAGATTCATTCTGGATTCTGTCAGGCCAGGTTGGTCGCGGCAACTGGCTAGGGGATCCGCCGGATGGCCCCATGTCGGCGCTTTGTACCTGGGATGATGATGACGACGCTGCCTACCACTGGCAGTGAGCGGGTTCCTTATCGAGTAGGCCCAACAGCAAGGTAAGCGGGGTCCGTGTAGGGGACTTGCACTGCCACTCACCGCGACCATGGCATAGAACAAGTTGGCGCCCCGCTTGGCGACAGGATGGCAATCGGCGAAGATGAGCTTATGGGAATCATTCGAAATCTGTTTCGGACGCTGGTTTTATGTGTGGGATTGACGCTATTAGCGGCTTGCGGTGGTGGATCAGCATCCTCTCCAGCGATGCCCCCACCTCCACCCCCACCGCCCCCTCCGCCGCCGCCACTTGCTGCCTCGCTGATTCAGGTTTCTGGTTTCAGCCCGTTTGTTGCCGGTTGTAGTGGTAGTGGGCAGTCCGGAATTCTCTATACGGGAACGACGGTGGAGCCCTATTTGTCGGTCAATCCGCTGAGCCCGGCCAATCTGCTGGCGGTGTGGCAGCAAGATCGCTGGTCTAATGGTGGGGCCCAGGGACTGTTGGCGGCCACTTCTTTCGATGGAGGCCATACCTGGCAGCGTGTCGTCTTGCCGTTCTCGCGCTGTGCGGGGGGCAATGCCAGCAATGGTGCTGACTACGCACGGGCCTCGGATCCCTGGGTCAGCTTTGGCCCGGATGGTACGGCCTACAGCATCGCAATTGCCTTTAGTGGCGGAGTTCTGCAGGCCGGGTCAAGCAGTGCGGTACTGGTCAGTCGGTCACTGGATGGTGGGCAGAGTTGGAGTAGGTCGGCAACCCTGATTCGGGATGGATCCGGTTTCTTCAATGACAAGGAATCGATCATCGCCGATCCAGTTCGGGCCGGGTATGTGTATGCCGTATGGGATCGCTTGAGTGCTACGGGAGGTGGTCCCATCTGGTTTTCACGTAGCACCGATAGCGGCCAGAGTTGGCAGGTTGCACGGCCAATCTACGATCCCGGGGTGAGCAGTCAAACCCTGGGTAACCAGATCGTGGTGTTGCCGGATGGTACGTTGGTGGATGCCTTCACCCAGCTCGACAGCACCTCCAGTAGCAACCCGGCGATTCTTCGCATCATTCGTTCCAAAGACCAGGGGAAGACCTGGTTGGCGGCAGTGTCAGTGGCGGCCGATTTTGCGGTCGGAACCCACAACCCGGCCACCTTACAGCCAGTTCGTGCTGGGGCGGACATGGCTACGATTGCCGTGGGTCCGGGGGGGAAACTGGCCATGGTCTGGCAGGATGTGCGCCTTTCCGGTGGCATCCGCGATGGTATTTTGCTGGCGCAATCGAGTGATGGTGGGCAGACCTGGACGTCCCCCGTACCGGTTAACGGTGATTCGCTGGTTCAAGCTTTCACCCCGAGCGTACGGTATCTGGCCGATGGCACGATCGGGGTGAGCTATTACGATTTTCGCTCGGCAGGGGCCAGCACCAGCAATCTACCCACGGATGTTTGGCTAACCAGCAGCACGGATGGTCGCAATTGGAGTGAACAGCAGATTGCCGGACCGTTCAATTTGCTTGGAGCTGCCGATGCCCACGGTCTGTTTCTCGGCGATTACCAAGGTCTTGCCACGAACGGAACAGCCTTTGTGGCGTTGTTCGCCCGGGCCACGGGTAGCGCGGTGGCTCCGGCCAGTGCCATTTTCCTGTTGCCGGCAGCGGCGGGAGTGCGGGCCCGTGCGCGCTATCGGTCCAGTGCGGTGAG
>CAYOLM010000039.1:3204-5894 GCA_964404785.1 uncultured Mizugakiibacter sp. | reverse complement strand
CGCAACGGGCATACGATCTTTACTGCTGATTACACCTACGCTGGTCGGCCTGACGATTTCAGTGGATGCCGATGGCCTTTTCCTTGAGCTTGGCGATGCGTTGTTCAAGGTAGTGGATATTCTGGCTCCCGGTAAGAAAACCGGCATCACCAATGATGCGTTGCTGCAACGAGGTGTTGGTTTTCACCCCCTCAATGACTAGCTCGCCGAGGGCGATGTGCATGCGGGCGATGGCGGTATCGCGGTCGGGGCCGTGCACGATGACCTTGGCAATCAGCGAATCATAGTTGGGGGGCACGCGATAGCCGTTGTACAAGTGCGTATCCATGCGCACACCGGGGCCACCGGGGGCATGGAATAAGCTCACCGTTCCGGGGCAGGGTATGAAGCGATCAGGATCTTCGGCATTAATGCGGCACTCGATGGCATGACCGCGCAGGACGATGTCTGACTGGCGGATGGAGAGTTTCTCACCCGCGGCGACAAGTAGCTGTTCGCGTACCAAATCAATCCCGGTGATCAATTCGGTAATTGGATGTTCGACCTGGATACGAGTGTTCATTTCGATGAAATAGAACTGGCCATTTTCATACAAAAACTCGAATGTCCCAACTCCCCGGTAACCGATACGTAAGCAGGCGTCCACACAAACCCGACCGACCCTTTCGCGTTGTTCGGGGGTGATTCCCGGAGCGGGTGCTTCTTCGAGTACCTTCTGATGGCGGCGCTGCATTGAGCAGTCACGCTCCCCCAGATGGATCGCCTGGCCCTGGCCATCGGCCAGTACCTGAAACTCGATATGCCGTGGATTCTCAAGGAACTTTTCCATGTACACCTCGGGGTTGCCAAAGGCGGCCTGAGCTTCGCTACGGGTCATGCAGATGGCTTGTTGGAGTTCGGATGCCTCGCGGACCACCCGCATGCCGCGACCCCCTCCGCCTCCGGCCGCCTTGATAATGACCGGATAGCCGATCTCATCTCCCAGACGCCGGGATGTATTCAGGTCATCTTCGGCCAGCGGACCATTGGAACCGGGTACACAGGGCACTCCGGCTTCTTGCATGGCCCGGATGGCCTGCACCTTGTCACCCATCAGACGGATGGTTTCGGGACGCGGACCGATGAACACGAAGCCCGACTGCTCAACCTGTTCGGCAAAATCGGCGTTTTCAGCGAGAAAACCATAGCCGGGGTGCAGGGCGTCGGCATCGGTGACTTCCGCTGCGGCAATGATGGCCGGTATGTTCAGATAGCTCTTTCTCGGGTCGGCCGGGCCAATGCATACGGCCTCATCAGCCATGGCAACATGGGTGAGGTTGCGGTCCGCGATGGAGTGTACCGCGACGGTTTTGATGCCGAGGCTATGACAAGCCCGCAGGATGCGCAGAGCAATTTCGCCGCGATTGGCAATGAGGACTTTATCCAGCATGGGAATGGCTTCGCAGGTAAGTCATGGAGGCACGAGGTCGAGCCGAAGGGACACATATCCGGCCCCAGCGTTGGCTCTGGCTGATACAGCGTGGCCGGCGTACTGAGCCAGTCGTGAAGGTGAGGTACCGCGTAACCATGGTTCAGGCAATCACGAACATGGGTTCGTCGAATTCGACGGGCTGACCATTTTCGACCAAGATCGCGGCAAGGGTGCCACTGTGATCGGCCTCGATCTGATTGAACATCTTCATCGCTTCGATGATGCCGATGGTTTCGCCCTGCTGCACCGTTTGCCCGACTTTGGCGAAGGGTGGGGATTCGGGACTGGGGGCGGAATAATAGGTGCCGACCATCGGTGAGCGCACGATATGCCCGGCAGGTAAGGAAGCTGTGCCATCCGGCTCAGGTGAAGATGTTGGAGGGGTGGGCGCATTGCCTGGCTGGCCCGCCATGTGTACATGGGTAACCGGTGAGGTGGTCGGCAAAGTCGCGGGATTGGTTGTGGTGGGTACTCGGGAGAGCCGCACGACCTCCTCACCTTCCTTGATTTCCAGCTCAGCCAGATTGGATTCTTCCAGCAAGTCAATAAGTTTTCTGATTTTTCGAAGGTCCATAATGGCCTCTTGCGTAGGGTAGGTGTTTGCTGCACCTGTGACCGGTGCTGGTGCAGACAGTCACGGCGAGCGGTTTACTGGGGTGGGTCTTGAGGATTGGATTGGGCCAGATGAGTGTGTAAGGCCTGCAGAGCAAGGTGGTAGCTGTAGGCGCCGAAGCCGGTTACCACGCCAAGGGCGATGTCACTGAAATAGGAATGACTACGAAACGGTTCGCGGGCGTGGATATTGCTCATGTGTACCTCCACAAAGGGAATCGCCACGGCCAGCAAGGCATCGCGTAGCGCTACGCTGCTGTGGGTGTAGCCGGCGGGGTTGAATAGGATGCCAGCAACTTGTTCTTCGTGGGCCAGGTGAATGCGGTCAATCAGGGCGTGCTCGGCATTGGATTGGAAACAACTCAGTTCATCACCGGCCGCTTGGGCTGCGATTTGCAAGGTGGAGTCGATTTCCTGCAGGCTCAAAGCACCATAGCGTTCGGGTTCGCGCACCCCGAGCAGGTTGAGATTGGGCCCATGCAGAACAAGAAGTGTGGTCACGAGCAGATGGGATCGTTGCGCCGCGAGCGGGATGACTAGTCTGCCAGTGACACTGCAGGCTTGTCCAGTTCGATGTAGTTCGACGAAGTTAGGCGCTATTCGAGTG
>CAYOLM010000039.1:0-3104 GCA_964404785.1 uncultured Mizugakiibacter sp. | reverse complement strand
TCCGTCAGCGGTAAAGAACAGCGTTGCTGGAGGTCCGAACAGATGGTAGCGAGCCAGCAGTGTGCGGCTTGCGGCATTGTTGGCGGTGACATCGGCTTGCAGGGTTACGATGTTGCCCAGTGCCGTCACGACCCGAGGGTTGGAGAAGGTGGTGGCCTCCATTTCTTTGCAGCTCACGCACCAGGCGGCGTAATAATCGAGCAGTACCGGCTTGCCAGCCGCCTGGGCCGTAGCCAATGCCTTATCCAGCTCGGCGACCGTATGTACCGGTTGAAATCGAACCCTGATGATAGCCGAATTATTGGGAGTGCCGGTGAATACGCCCAGTGGCCGCAGCAGGGATGCTGAACCAGCCGCAGCCCCAATCAGTTCGGCGAGGGCGGCAAGCAGCAGCAGCAGGGCCAGCACCTGACGCAAGCGGTGTCCGGCCCCGGCCCCTTCCCGCAGCCGTTCCAGGGCCCCCAGATAGACGGCTGACCCCAGTAATACGATGCCGGTCAGGAACAAGATCCAGCTTGGGGCCAGGATACGGGCCAACATCCAGATGGCCAGGCCGAGGAAGCTGACTCCAAAAACTGCCTTGACCGTGTTCATCCAGGGGCCGGCACGCGGTAGCAGAGTCCCGGCAGCGGTGCCGAAGGCAAGCAGTGGCAGGCCCATGCCAAAACCGAACAGGAATAGCGCCAGGGCACCAAACCAGGGACTACCACTCTGGCCGATGTACAGTATTCCGGCAAACAGCACCGGGGTCACGCACGAGGTTACGATCAGGGCCGAAAGCAGGCCCATTACAGCAGCACCGAGCAGCGAACCGCGGTCGTGTTTTCGGCTGGCTCCGGCCAGTCGGGTCTGTAGTGCCGCCGGTAGTTGCAGCTCGTAGAGACCGAACATGCTCAGTGCCAGAGCGACAAAGACCAGTGCGGTAGCGATCAATATCGGTGGGGTCTGCAGAGCCGCCTGCAAGTTGGCCCCCGCGAACCCGGCTACGATCCCGACCAGTGCATAGACCGCCGCAGCGGCCAACACATAGACCAGCGAAAGAACGAAGGCGTGTCGGGTACTGGTGCGGGTGCCTCTTCCGGCGACCAGCCCGGAAAGAATCGGCAGCATTGGCAGTACGCATGGTGTGAAGGCTACTGCCAGGCCACCCAGGAAGAACAGCAGCAGGGCCAGCAGCTGATTGCTGCCGAGTAGTCCGGCTAAGTGCTGTGAGGCCGAGTCCGGTTTCGCTGGCGAGGAAGACCTGAGTCCGCTCACTGCGGGTGCGGACTTAGTGGTCACGCTGGCTGTGGCTGTGGCTGTGGCTGGGGGCGCCGGCAGGGTCAGAGCCACTTTGCGGGTGATTGGTGGATAGCAGATGCTATTTTCCAGACAGCCCTGGAAGCTTGCGACCAGGGTAAGGGACTGGCCGGCTGTAGCGCTCAGTCGCAGCGGAACCGGAACGCTTACCGTGTGGTAATACACCGTAGTCATGCCGTAATTGGCATCCTCGTGCTGGATGCCTGGCGGCCATGCGGGCGAGCCCAGTTCGATGCCGGGAGCGCCTTCGATAGATAGATGGGTTTGATCCCGGTACAGGTAATAGTGTTGGGGCATTTGCCAATGCAGCAGCAGGGTATGGGCATTGCTGGCACGGGCACTGAAGCGGAAGGCTTGTTGCGGTGGTAGCGGCGTGTGACTGGAAGGGGTGAAGGCCCTAAGTCGGAGTCCGGCTGGTCTTCTGCTTGCAGCCTTGACCAAACCGCTGTTGAGCGTATTCATACGGACCGTAGGCAGCGCCAGGGTCAGTGTCTGGGTGTGCGGTGGATAGCAGATCTTGGGCTTGACCTCATGGCAACCCTGGTAGCTCACCTGTAGCCGGATCGTCTTGATGCCGGCTGCGGCGGTGTAGGGCAGCGTGGCCTTGAGACGCTGATGGTAGATCACCTCCCGACCCAGGTAGGGATCGTTGACCGTTTCACCCGCTGGCAACTGCAAGGTACCCAGGGTGACACCGGGAGTCAGCGATTGGGCCTGCACCCGGCTTCGGTACAGGTAATAACCCGGGGCGATGTGCCAATGCAGATGAATGGCGTCGGCGCTGACTGTGGCACGGAGTGGGTAGGCCTGAGTAACCCGTAGCAGTCCGTCCTGGGCGGCGAGTGGCGTGGCCAGCAACACCAGCAGCAGGATCAGGCTCCGCAAGACAGGACGGGGGAAACTCATGGCTGATAGAACGTCATAGGAGAGATACGGGGGTCTGGAGTGACGCAGCCAGCTTACATGCTGGCTGGATTGTCGGCGGTCTCGAGTTGGAGCCATTCGAGATCGGGCCTGGAGCCGCCGGGGGTGGAAAGTGAGTATCCCGTGCCCATCGTAAGGATACAAGGTGGGGATTTGTGCTGTTCCTGTGATCCGAAGACGTTGGGCTCTCAGTGGTGCCACCCGTTGGTGGTGAGAGCCCATTCTTGTTTCCCTGGGTGCCCGCCGGCGCGAGAATGATCCAAGAGTGGTTGCGGTAGGTTTATCCCCATGGTTCATGGTGAGCGTTCCAGGCACCGGCAGGTGCTCGGCAAGCGTGTCATCAGCCCCCTCCTTCCAGGTCCGGAGTGTGCGCAGAGGGGCAATATTTCGTCTCGGATCTATACAATGGTCTGTATGACGGAGAGGGCCACGGATCTTTGTTGTACTCGGCCCTTGAAAGCGGCATGGGCGTACCCATCTATCGTGCATCGACGTGTCCGGGTTCCCTTGGGTTACGGCGCGCGGTAAACTTGGCACTCACTTCCGCCGAGTGCTAACAAGGCGGAATTACATCAATCCAGTCAACCAACTAAGAGGTAGAGTCAATATGAATCTGCGTCCGCTACATGATCGAGTAATTATCAAACGCATGGAAGAAGAGCGTATGTCATCCGGTGGCATCGTTATCCCTGATAGCGCTGCCGAAAAGCCGATTCGTGGCGAAGTCATTGCGGCCGGTGCCGGCAAGATTCTTGAGGACGGCAAAGTACGTCCGATGGATATCAAGGTGGGCAACAAGGTGCTGTTTGGCAAGTACTCCGGTACCGAGGTCAAGGTCGAAGGCGAAGAACTCCTCGTGATGCGCGAGGAAGACATCGTGG
>CAYOLM010000038.1:0-9576 GCA_964404785.1 uncultured Mizugakiibacter sp. | reverse complement strand
CCTCAAACCAGCAACCCGTTCTCATCGACTTCTGGGCCAACTGGTGTGCACCTTGTCGACAATTAAAGCCAATTCTCGAAAAACTGGCCAATGAATACGCGGGGGCATTTCGTTTGGTGAAAATCGACACAGATCAGGAAGCAGACCTAGCTAGCATGTTCGGGGTGCGCAGCTTGCCGACCGTTTTATTGCTCAAAGACGGCAAACCTCTGGATGGTTTCATGGGGGCCCGGCCTGAATCAGAGATACGCAAGTTTCTGGCTGGTCACGGTATCCAGCCCGACAATACTGCTGATGAACAGGTTACTGCCACGGAAAACCCCGCGCCAGCCGTCAATCATGAATCGCCCGGTGAAGCCTTGTCGCGCATCGAAAAGGCCATTGCGGCAGAACCCGACAGGGATGAACTCAAACTCGATCTAGCCAACGCACAAATGAGTGCCGGCCAGACCGAAGCCGCAGCAACCACCTTAGATGCCTTACCCGCCAATCTGGCCCATGACAACCGGGCCCAACGCTTGCGCCAACAGCTTGAGTTGATGGATGTGCTTGTAGAGGCTCCCGACACAGCTACCCTAGAGCAACGCATCACCGCCGACAGTAAGGATTTCGAGGCCCGCGATCTACAGGCCATCCGGCGTCTGCTCAATGGACACCCAGAGCAGGCACTAGAAGATTATCTGTCACTACTGGCCGAAGCACCTAGCTGGAACAATGGTTTGGCCAAGAAGCGGTTGCTGGCACTTTTTGCCATAGTCGAAGACGCCCCATGGCTGGCAAAAGCTCGACAGCGCATGACCTCTCTACTGTTCTGAGCTATGCGCGCGGCTGTTCTCAGGCGGCTGATGAATTTATGGCCACCCTTCCTGTTTTCCGGAATCCGGGTGCTTGAGATCACCCCGGACTATCAGCACGCCCGTGTGGCACTGCAGCGACATTGGTATAACCGCAACTTCGTCGGCACCCATTTTGGCGGTAGTCTGTTCGCGATGAGTGATCCATTCTGGATGTTGTTGGTGATGCAGCAGTTGGGAAATGACTACATCGTCTGGGATCAAGCCGCACGTATCGACTTTATCGCGGCAGGAAAAGAAACCGTTTTCGCCGATTTTCAGCTTGATAAGGAAATCATCGAGAAACTGCGCCATGCCGCCGCTGACGGTGCCAAGGTGCTGCGCTGGTTCGAGGTCGATGTGACCGATGCCTCGGGTAAGATCTTTGCCCGGGTTCACAAACAACTCTATATCCGTCGCAAACAGGGTCGATAAGCAGTCCAGCGTCTGCAGGCAGGCGATGCTGCAGAACACCGTCACCAGCTGCAATCGCGTACCATAATAGCCTCAGCGTACCCGCTCCCCTCAGCAACGAGTAACCGCCATGCGTTCGCTTCATCTGCAGCGCTACCTTCTTACCGGGCTACTTACCATCATTCCGCTGTGGGTAACCTGGCTGGTTTTCAGTTTCATATTGCAGTTTCTCGCCGGTTTGGGGGCTCCGGTCATCAAAGCGCTGCTGGCAACGGTGTTGCGACTCTCCCCCTCGCTATTTCACAGCCTGAATCCGGCCTGGTTGAACCCGCTATTGGCGTTGCTGGCATTACTATTCACCCTGTTGTCACTGTATGCCATCGGCTGGTTCGCCCAACGGGTCATCGGCAAGCGCCTACTGGCTACCTTTGATCGACTGATATCGAAAATTCCACTAGTGCGCACCATTTATGACGGCACCAAAAAACTGACCACAGTGATGCAGCAGAAACCCAGCGGCATCCAGCGAGTCGTACTGATCGATTTTCCCATGCGGGGCATGAAAGCCGTTGGCTTCGTGACCCGAGTGCTGCGTGAGCAAGGCACTGATCGCGAGATGGCCGCCGTATACGTGCCAACCACTCCCAATCCGACTTCGGGTTATCTGGAAGTGGTGCCGGTGGATGAACTGGTACCCACCGACTGGACCATGGATCAAGCCATGGCCTTCATCATTTCCGGGGGCGCGGTTGCGCCCGAAACCTTACCCACTCTTCAGAAAGCTGCCAGTACCACGCAGCCCAGCGATACGACTCATGCCGCAACAGCTGGAACTCACCACCCGGCCAGGGACAGTACCCCCTGATCCCACTTTGCCAACCGCGGGTTGCAGGCACGGCAGCCGAATCGACGCGGTTAGCTACGGACGCGCTCGATCAAGGCCTCAGCAAAACTTTCGGTGGTGCCATCGCCACCCAAATCAGGGGTAACCCGATCATGGGCTGCCAGGGTATCGCGAATAGCCTGACGCACTCGGTCACCGTGTGCCGGCATTGCCAGGTAATCCAGCATCGCACTAGCCCCCAGCAACAATGCACAAGGATTAGCAATGTGCTTACCGGCAATATCCGGTGCCGAGCCGTGTACGGCTTCGAATATGGCCGTCTCGGCACCTATGTTCGCACCGGGTGCCATTCCCAGACCGCCGACCAGCCCGGCACACAGATCGGAAAGAATGTCACCAAAGAGATTGGTGGTGACGATCACGTCGAACTGCTCGGGGTGCATCACCAGCTGCATGCAGGTATTGTCCACAATCAGTTCGTTACACTCGATCTCGGGGTAATCTTTGGCCACTTCACGGGCCACATTCAGGAACAGGCCTGAAGTGGTTTTCATGATATTAGCCTTATGCACCACGGTAACCTTATGGCGTGCTTGACGCTGGGCCAGCTCGAAAGCATGGCGAACAATGCGCTCAGAGCCACGGCGAGTGACCCGGGTGATCGACTCCGCAGTTTCACCATCGCTGGATAGAGTCTGTCCCTCGGAGCGGTAAGCGCCTTCGGTGTTCTCACGCACGGTAATGATATCGACCTGATCGTAACGCGCCTTGGTACCGGGCATGGTGATCACCGGGCGCACGTTGGCGTAGAGATCAAAGCGCCTGCGCAACTCGACATTAAGCGAACTGAAACCGCTACCGATAGGGGTGGTCAAGGGGCCTTTCAGGGCAACCCGATGATGGCTGATTGCATCTAAGGTCGGTTGCGGAAGCAGCTCACCGTGTTGCTCCATCGCCGCCATACCGGCATCGACGAAATCGTAGCTGAGTCCGCAATTCAGCGCATCGAGTACGCCCAGGGTGGCATTCATGATCTCGGGGCCGATCCCGTCACCCCGGATCACGGCAATGGTCTTGCTCATGGATAGAACTCCTCAAAGACGCCAAGCGCCAAATAAACAGCCTATTATCCCAAGCCGTCCCACAGCGGACAAGTACGCATTTTAATCCGTAGAGTCTGCTGGCTGGTTTTGCTGTTCAATCTGGTCGAGAAAGTCGACCGCCCGACGTAAATGAGGGATCACGATCGAGCCTCCCACGACCAATCCGACCTGGAATATTTCAAACATCTCTTCACGGTTCACCCCAAGCTGGTCACACTGCATGAGGTGGTGATTGACGCAGTCATCACAACGCAATACCAGCGAGGCGACCAAACCCAACATCTCCTTGGTTCGGGACCCGAGTGCCCCCTCACGATAACACTGGTTATCCAGGGCGAAAAACCGCTTGATCACCTGGTTGTCGTGCTCGAGGATGCGCGCATTAAGACGCTGTCGAAATACCGCGAACGACGGCTCCTGATCGCTCATGCGGCATCCGTTTCGAGCAATGACTGTAATGAGCCGTCGTGATCGGCATCCGCCAGCTGTTCGAATCCGCCCAGCAGCTGTCCGTTGATGAAAATCTGCGGAACGGTACGTGCCCCCATACTACGGTTGAGCATGGTCATGCGGGCGTCTGGTTCCCTATCGATACGCAGCTCAGTCCACGACAAGCCACGCTCGCTGAGCAGGCGCTTGGCAGCGATGCAGTAGGGACAGACTGCCGTCGTATACATCTCAATATTGGGTTTGCACATAGGCACTATTCATAAATCGCCAAATCAGCACATCATTGGGTCGATGTCGTGCGAATGCAAGCAAACAGCCTCTGTCAGGTCGAAGCTTGGTCGCATAATCGAGCCCATCCGCAATGCTGGCTCAACCCCACATGAACCCATTCCTGCCAACACTGGCAAGACCCACAACACCGCGCTAACGTTGCCAGGTGCATGCTATAGCCTATCCATGAATACACGATTTTTCTTCCTGTTATCGCTCATCGCGCTGCTGACCTTTGGGGCAAGTACCTTGCACGCCAATGACACAGTGCGCCTACCCCATCTTGGCAGCACTGCGGCGGCGGTACTCTCTCCCGCCGAGGCCCAAGCTTATGGTGCCAGCATGTTCAGGCAAATGCGGGCACTCAATCTGGTACTCGACGATCCACTCGCCGACGAATACATCAACGACCTTGGCTACCGCCTAGTTACCGCCAGCCCTGAACCGACCCAGCACTTCACTTTTTTTATTGCCAGAGAAAATGTGATTAATGCTTTTGCCGCCCCGGGTGGCTATATCGGTATCAATGCCGGCCTGATCACTGCCACCCGTAATCAGGATGAACTCGCGGCCGTGATGGCTCATGAAATCAGTCACATCACCCAACATCATCTGGAACGTGCCTTTGAGGATGCCAAGAAGACCGCTCCGCTGATAGCCCTAGCCATGCTGGGTGCCATCGCCCTCGGGGCGGGAGGCGCAGGTGGCAATGCTGCGGTCGCCGCCATGGCCATGGGTCAAGGTTTGGCCATGCAGCGACAAATCAACTTCACTAGAAAAGATGAAGCCGAGGCGGATCGAGTGGGTATGCAGACCCTGGCTCGGGCAGGCTTCAGTCCCGATGGTATGGCTGACTTCTTTTCCCGAATGGAAACCTTGCTACGCGCCGACAGTGGGGGTTTCCAGGTTCCTGCCATGCTCCAGAATCATCCGGTCACCGCTTTGCGCATTGCCCAGGCCCGCGCCCGGGCTCACGCCATCGACATCAGGATGCGCACCCATCCGGCAACACCCATACCAAACTACGTCGGCTGGCAAGACGCTACCCTGCCCCTACCTTTCGTCAAACACAGCCGTAACCTGCCCAGTAAATTAGCCCGGATCGACCGCCCCGGCAGCCCCGGAGCCGAACAGTATTACCTACTGATGCGGGAGAGGATTCGGGTACTCAGCAGCCAAGACATCAATGGGCTGATTCGTTACTACGCCGGCAATCTGGCCAATAATCCCGGTTTTCGGACACCCTCCAATCGTTATGGTTATGCCCTCGCTCTGATTCGCAGCGGCAAGGGCGCCAAGGCCCTGCACGAACTCGTCCCACTGCGGCACAACCAGCCCAACAGCCTGCCCATCCGTCTGGCTTGGGCTCATGCCAAATTGGTGGCAGGGCAACACAAGATGGCTCTAGCTCTCTACAACAATCTGATCCATGACTGGCCCCAGCAACCGGCCGTGGCACTGGGTGCCGCCCAAGCCCTGATCAGTTTCAATCAAAAAAATGAGGGGGTAAGGGCTGAAGCCCTGCTCCGGCCCTTATTGGAGGACAGTGACGAACCGGATATTTACCGTACCTATGCACGAGCTGCGGAACTGGCGGGCTTGAAGATACGGGCCGCTGAAGCCTATGCCGATGCCACATTCATTTCCGGCCACCCTATCGATGCCCTGGATCAATTACACCGACTAATCAAGCGAGCGGATCTGAATTATTACCAACGCGCCCGGATCGAGGCACGTATTGCCTACCTCACACCCATTGCTCTGGAATTACAAAAACGCAATCGAAACAAGAGAAAAGAAAAGAAAAGAAGCTAAGAATCTTCTTCAACAGGGGAAATCATAGCGCAGCAAGCAACGATGCAAACAGGATTCTTTGGAGCTAAGACGACTGCACTCCCGGTTTCATGACCATCTTGGTCAATGCTGGGCTGATTCGGTGGGTTTGTGTCACGCCCCGATTGTGCTGTCATAGCCCTGCAACATTCTTGCATTGCAATAAACCTAAAGCGACCCAGAAGGAAATGCCGTGCAGAAAAGTATCTTGATCGTTGACGATGAACCATCGATTCGGGAAATGATCGCTTTTGCACTGCGCAAGGCTGACATGGATCCAGTGCATGCCAGCGATGCCCGCAGTGCCCAAATGGCTATCGCCGACAAGGTTCCCAATTTGATTCTGCTGGACTGGATGCTACCCGGTATGAGTGGCATCGAGTTGGCCCGGCGCCTACGCAAAGATGATATGACCCGGGAAGTCCCCATCATCATGCTCACGGCACGTGGTGAAGAAATAGACCGGGTCAGCGGCCTGGAAGCCGGGGTGGACGACTACGTGGTCAAGCCGTTCTCGTCACGCGAACTGGTTGCCCGCATCCGTGCCGTACTGCGACGTACATTAGGAGCAGACGAAAACGGTCAAATCGTCGTCGGGCAACTTAGCCTGGATGCCTCGGCACATCGGGTCTACGCCCATGGTGAGACCATCCCGATTGGTCCAACCGAATACCGCCTCCTGCACTTTTTTATGACCCATGCTGACCGGGTGTATTCGCGACCGCAGCTGCTCGATCACATCTGGGGTAACAGTGTCTACGTTGAGGAACGTACCGTGGATGTGCACATCCGTCGCCTACGCAAGACCCTCGAACCATTCGATCTGAGTCATCTGGTGCAAACCGTACGTAGTGCCGGATACCGTTTCTCGGCTACCAACTGAACCCATGCAACGCCTGAGTACATTATCCATCGCCCTGATTATGCTGGTCTGGTTGCTGCTAGTCGCCACACTCGGCTACGTCTTCCAGTACTTCTTTCCCGCCCTGGCTGTGGCTGCTTTGCTGGCCCTGGCATGGATGTTCTGGCGTCTACCAACACGCTCTGGCCAATCGTTATCCGTACCTGACAAAAATTCAACCGGGGTTTTGCCGGAGACTGCCGCTGCACGGCAACGTACACGACGCCTGGTTTGGCAACTACGGGCGCTACGCAATGCCGGATCCGCCTTGCCTGATGCCGTGATCCTGCTCGATAAGCAGGGCCGCTTATTATGGTTCAACCCGGCTGCGGCCCAACTGTTCGGCCTACGTTGGCCGCGCGACCGGATGCTGAAAATCAGCGAGAGCTTGGCCGACCATCCCATCGGAGCTTGGCTGAAACAGGACTCTGCAGCAATTCTTGCAGACGTCCCGGCACCTGGCGATGCTAATCTTCGACTCTCCATCAACCGTATTCCCCTGGGTGAACAGCAATTTCTACTGCTCGGCCGGGATATCACCGCCATCACCCGGCTCGAACAAATACGTCGCGATTTCATCGCCAATGTCTCGCATGAGTTACGCACGCCCCTCACGGTCATTCACGGCTATCTGGATCTGATCGACCCCGAAGATTCCCCCACCTTGGCCCCAATCCTGGATGACTTGCGGGCTCAATCCCAACGTATGACCCGTATCGTTGAGGATCTGCTCATTCTGTCCAGGCTGGAAACCCAGATGGATCTTTCTGAAGAGCGGATCGTCATTCCCGCCCTACTCGCCACCCTGATCCGGGAAGCCGAAGCCCTGAGCAGAGGGCGGCATATTGTCCGCCTTGAAAATACCCTCCAGGCTGACCTGTATGGATCGCTGAAAGACATTCACAGTGCCTTCTCAAACCTAGTCAGCAATGCGGTACGTTATACCCCGAGTGGTGGCAGCATCACTCTGGGTTGGCGAGGTCTGGACAATGGGGGTGCCGTCTTTGAGGTCATCGATACGGGTTACGGGATCCCCCAATCACATATCCAACGGTTAACTGAACGCTTCTACCGGGTATCTTCAAGCCGCTCGCGGGAAACTGGCGGCACCGGTTTGGGGTTATCAATTGTTAAGCACGCTCTAAATCAGCATCAAGCGCAGATCGTTATCGATAGTGAACCCGGTCGCGGATCAACATTTACCGCGGTATTTGGGTCCGAGCGCATCCTCAAACCGGTGCTTACCAGCGCATCCCCCTCAACCTGAATGGAATTCAGCTTGCCCACCACCAGGTGGTAGAGCATGCTCATCGCTCATACCGATTCGAATGCCGCCCTCCCCATGAGCGACAAAACGCCTCCAGCAAACATCAATCTTTCTGCTTCTGAGTTCTATCTCAACCGGGAACTGACTGCGCTTGAATTCAACTTCAGGGTCCTCTCCCAAGCACGTGATCCACGGGTGCCTTTACTCGAACGCCTGCGCTTTCTATGCATTTCCAGCAATAACCTGGATAAATTCTTTGAGTTACGGGTTGCCGTACTTCGCCAGCATCTGCTGTATGGCGATGCCCGTCCTGGTGCCGACGGGCTGGCACCGACTGAAGTACTGACCCGTATTCGGCAACGCTCTCTCGAACTGATCGCCGCCCAATACCAAGCCTGGGAGAAGGAACTGGCCCCGGCGCTGGCGGATGAGGGGGTTCGATTTCTGCCCCGAGAGCACTGGACGGATTTGCAAAAACGTTGGTTATTAGGCTATTTCCGTAATGAAATTCTGCCGGTACTGTCGCCACTCGGACTGAATCCCGCCCACCCTTTTCCACGTATTTTGAACAAAAGTCTCAACATCGTGGTGTTGCTTGATGGCCACGACGCCTTCGGCCGGGAAGGACATCTGGCCTTGGTTCGCGCCCCCCGTTCGTTGCCTCGCTTGATCCACCTGCCCGACGAAGTTGCGGAAGGCCCCAACGATTTTGTGTTTTTGGTCGGTCTATTGCAACAATTTTGCGATGACATGTTTCCCGGTTTCACGGTCAAAGGCTCTTATCAGTTCCGGGTGACCCGTAACAGCGAGCTGACGATTGAGGAGGAGGATGTTGAAGACTTGGCCAATGCGCTGACCGAAGAGCTGTTCGGCCGCGGCTATGCCCGTCCAGTACGACTCGAGATTGCTGAAAACTGTCCCAAACCTATCGCAGACTTTCTGATCTCAAATTTCGGCCTGAGCGAACAAGACGTGTACCGTAATACCGGACCGGTCAATCTGCACCGGGTGCTGACCCTCTACGAACAGATCGATCGACCCGACCTCAAGTATGCCCCGTTCACGCCACGGGTTGCCCCTAGTCTGATACAGCATCCCAATATCTTCGAAGCCATCTCGCAACACGACGTACTGCTGCACCAGCCCTATGAATCCTTCCAGGCAATCATGGAACTGTTACGTCAGGCTGCACAAGACTCCCAGGTGCTGGCGATCAAGCAGACCTTGTACCGCGTTGGTAGCGATTCGCCGGTCGTCGATCAGCTCATCGAAGCCGCCCATGCGGGTAAGGATGTAAGTGTGGTGGTTGAACTGCGGGCGCGTTTTGAAGAGGCCGCTAACATCCGTCTTGCCAACCGTCTGCAGGCCGCCGGTGTACAAGTTGTCTACGGTGTGGTGGGTTACAAAACTCACGCCAAAATGCTGTTGGTGATCCGCCGCGAACACCAGACATTGCGCCGCTATGTCCATCTTTCCACCGGCAACTACCATCAAATCACCTCCCGGTTATATACCGACATTGGCCTGTTGACGGCCCATCCCGAGATTGGCGAGGATGCCAACAAGATTTTCCAGCAATTATCCGGGCTGGGTTCGGTAGTTCGCCTCAAACATCTGCTGTACTCACCATTTACCTTGTACAAAGGCCTGATGCAACGGAT